>URYX01000038.1 GCA_900552225.1 uncultured Oscillospiraceae bacterium
ACGGAGGACAGCCTGCTGAAGATGCTGTATCTGGCCATGATGGCTATTACGAAGAAACGGACCGGCCGGCGGCAGGACTGGAGCCTGATCCATGCGCAGCTGGCTGTATTCTTTGCCGACCGTATGCCGGATTGACCGGCTGCACACCGGTATGTCAAGGGTCTGCGCGGTGCGACAGCACCGCTCCGGTGAACGGAGGCTGACGCCTCCGCCCTTGACAGTTCATTGAAGCACGGTTATTTTATAGACAAGGCGGGCAGCAGCTTGCGCCGCTCCCGCCCTACATAAATTTTGCTCTATTTTGCACCACGATTGAGCGTTTACACAGAATTTGGGATTGAGCCGCATCCCATTTTCAGAGACTGCACCGTATCCTACATAGAACTTCGTTATCCGCCCGCGTCTAATTCCGCGGGCCCTTTTGCAATCTCTCTCCGGAGCTGCCGCCCCGTTTGCTTTGTCTATCGGCAGTACTCCTCCACATAGTGCTCGATGGCGGACTGAATGACCTTCTGCGCAGCCTCCGCTCCCAGCACCTCGTTGACCGCCGTCTCCTTCCCCTCCAGCTCCTTATACACCCGGAAGAAATGGGACATCTCGGCAAAAATATGCGGCGGAATCTCCGAAATATCCTTATAGATATTGTACGTCGGGTCGTGGAACGGAATCGCCACAATTTTTTCGTCATAGCGGCCGTTGTCGATCATGGTGATCACACCGATCGGGTAGCAGCGCACCGAGGTCATCGGGTACAGCGGCTCCGAGCACAGCACCAGCACATCCAGCGGATCCAGATCGTCCGCATAGGTGCGCGGAATAAATCCGTAGTTGGCGGGATAGTGTGTCGAGGTATAGAGAATCCGGTCCAGAATCAGGATTCCCGTCTCCTTGTCCAGCTCATACTTACACTTGCCGCCCTTTTGAATCTCGATCACCGCAATAAAATCCGTGTCGGTGATCCGCTTCGGGTTGATGTTATGCCAAATGTTCATCGCTCTTCCTCCCGTCGGGCCGGCAGCCCGTTCTTCAAAGATCTCCGCGAATGATCTCGGCCATGCGGCTGCTGACAATGCGCCGGGAATCGTCATCGACCAGACTGAAACGGTTGCCGTCATAGGGGGTGCTCAGATAATTCCACACGCAATAGGGAATTTCGTGCTCCTTCAGCACCGTGATGACGTCACGCATCCAGTTTTCCCGGCTGCGCAGCTCGCAGTGGCGAATGGTCCCGAACTCCCCGCACCACAGCGTTTTATCGGGGTGAGCCGCGGCAAACGCGGCCGCCGGCTGCAGCGAGGAGCGGATATAGGCGATATCCATCCGTTCAAACCCGGCATAGGGTTTTTCCTCCCCGCGCACCGTCCGCCGATAATCGCGGTAGCGTTCAATCTCCCCCGGATACGGCATATTGCGGTTATAGTAGCAGCAGTCCGGCTGCAGCACTCCGCGCTGATGCGTAAATTCAAACGGAGCGTAGGTATGGAACGTATAGACAATCTGCTCGTCGTCATACAGCCGCAAATCCTTCAGGCGATCGGGTGAGCTCCAGCAGGTGGAGCCGATGACGATCGGGCGCGTCGGATTGACTCGCCGCAGGGCCCGCACCGTCTTTTCCGCCAAGTCGTTCCACAGCTGCGGCTCCACATCCAGCACCTCATTGAGCAGCTCGAACGCCACAGCGCCCTCATCGGAAAATGTATGCTCAAGTGCAAGCCACAGGGCCACAAACCGATCCTGCAGCTCCTCATTCTCCAGCAGGGACACGCCGCCCGGCAGATCGCAGTAGTTGCCGACCGCCTTATGCAGGTTGAGCACCACCTGCAGCCCCTCCGCCTTGCAGTCCTCGACAAATCGGCGCAGATAGCCCATAATTTCCGGACGGTAGACATACGGCTCCGACTCCAGTACAATCTGATCAAAGCCGAGGCGGACATGGTCCATCCCGAGTGAACGGATGTAGCGTATATCGTCGCGCGTGATATAGGAGGCGAAATGCTCAAAATCGCCTACCGTGAGCTGCATCCGGCGTTCCTCCGGCAGCGACTGGAGCCGTTTGTAATTGGTCAGCCATCCGCCGATTCCCATCCCGTGTTCAAATCCGGGCCATTGCTTCATGCGTCGTCTCTCCTCTGCTGGGGTTGTACCGCCAGTATACACGTTTTTGCTCCGCATGGCAAGCCGTCTTTCCCTATTTTGTGAAAACGGACGGTTTTTTTGCACAGTTTGCTGCCTCTTATGACGGATTTCGGGGAGGTAAACGGCAGCAGCACCGCCGTTTTTTCGGGAAAAGCTCCGCCGCATTTTCCCCCGAATTTTCCGAAATGTCACAGTATAAATCTTCCCCCTTTTCAAATAATAACCACGCAGTCCGGTGAATGAAAAGGAGACAAGCCGTTTATGAAAGCTACAGGAATTGTACGCCGCATCGATGACCTCGGCCGTGTCGTGATCCCGAAGGAAATCCGCCGTACCATGCGTATCCGGGAGGGCGACCCGCTTGAAATCTTTACCGACAGCGACGGAGAGGTCGTGTTTAAGAAATATTCTCCCGTCGGAGAAATGGCCGCCTTTGCCGTGCAGTATGCCGATGTGATGTCCCGCGCCTGCGGGCTGCCGGTTCTGATCTGTGACCGGGATCACATCGTGGCCGCCGCCGGACTTCCCAAAAAAGAGGTCTATGAACGGCACATCTCTACCCGGCTCGAGGAGCTGATGAACCAGCGCCAGTCCTATATTGCGCGGACGGGCGGCGAAAAAGTGCCGCCGATCGAGGGCCTCCCCCGCTATCTCTCGGTCTGTGTGCCCATTCTGGCCGCGGGCGACATGTCCGGCGCCGTATGCCTGCTGCAGCCCGAAAGCGGGGCCGTGCCCGGAGAGGGAGATATCAAGCTGATCCAGGTAGCCGCCGCCTTTCTCGGGCGGCAGATGGAGGAATAAAGGAGGAAGTGCTGTGACCGATTCCCGCAACATTGCCGCCGTACAGGCTTTGGAAATTTTGGATTCGCGCGGCAATCCGACCGTGCGTGCCGAGGTGATTCTGGAAAACGGAACGGCAGGGGCCGCCTGTGTCCCCTCCGGAGCCTCGACCGGGCGGTTTGAGGCGCATGAGCTGCGCGACAACGTGCGCTCCCGCTACGGAGGCCGCGGTGTCACCGCGGCCGTACACGCCATCGAGACCGAGCTTGCCCCGGCCCTGCTCGGCATGAGCGTCGATGACGGCTGCGCCGTCGATCGGCGGCTCTGCGAAGTGGACGGCACGGAGGACAAGCACCGACTCGGTGCCAACGCACTGCTGGCCGTATCGCTGGCCGCGGCCCGAGCCCGGGCGGTGGCCCACGGGCTGCCGCTTTGGCGGGAGCTCGGCGGCGAGCGCGCCCGGCGGCTGCCCTGCCCTCTGATGAATATTCTGAACGGTGGGGTCCACGCCGCCAACAACGTGGACATCCAGGAATTTATGATCGTTCCGGTCGGACTTCCGAATTTTGCAGAGGCCCTGCGGGCCGGCAGCGAAATTTATCATGCCCTGGGGGCGCTGCTGAAGCAGCGGGGGCTTGCCTGCGGAGTCGGAGACGAGGGCGGCTTTGCCCCCATGCTGCGTTCGGACGAGGAGGCCCTCGAGCTGCTGTGTGAGGCGGTGGCGGCGGCCGGCTACACCTCCGATGAGGTGCGGCTGGCCGTAGATGCCGCCGCCAGCGAATGGGTCACGGAGGACGGGCGCTACCGGCTTCCGAAGCGCGGCACCGAGCTGTGCAGCGACGAGCTGATTGCCTACTGGGAGCGTCTCGCTGCACAATATCCGCTGTTTTCGGTCGAGGATGGCCTCGGCGAGGAGGACTGGGACGGTTTTGAGCGCATGACCGAGCGTCTCGGTTCCCGGCTGCAGCTGGTAGGGGACGATTTGTTTGTCACCAACCCGCAGCGCATTGACAGCGGCATTCGCCGCCGTGCCGCCAACGCCGTGCTGATCAAGCCCAATCAGATCGGTACGTTGACGGAAACCCTCCGGGCCATTGAAGCAGCGCAGTGTGCCGGCTACGGCGTGATTCTCTCCCATCGCTCCGGCGAGACCGAGGACCCGCTGATTGCCGATCTCGCCGTGGCGGTCGGTGCGGGGCAGATCAAGGCCGGTGCCCCCTGCCGCAGCGACCGCACCGCCAAATACAACCGTCTGCTGGCCATCGAGCGTTCGCTCGGAGAGGACGCACTCTACGGAATCGGCCGCCGCAGCGCCGATTGAATAAGAAAGGATGTATGCCATGTTATTGCAGAACAGCCAGACCGCCGGGAATCTGATGCGCGCCTTCGCCGGCGAGAGTCAGGCGTATATGCGGTATACGCTGGCCGCCGAGGAATGCAAAAAGCAGCAGCTCTTTGTGCTGCGGGCGGTGTTCGACTACACCGCGGCGCAGGAAAAGGCTCACGCCGAGATTTTTTCCCGCTTTCTGAGGCAGCAACCGGAATCCTCCGTCACCATCGGGGAAGCCGGCTATCCGGTGGATCTCTCGACCGAGCCCGCCGCACTGCTGCAGGCCGCCCGCCACAACGAATACGAGGAGCACGGCACCGTGTATCCTCAATTCGGGGATACGGCCGAGCAGGAGGGATTTCTTCCGGTTGCGGCCGCCTTTCGGCAGATCGCCGCCGTCGAGAAAACGCACGGAGACCGGTTCGGGCGGCTGGCAGAGCTTCTGGAGCAGAATCGCCTGTTTGTTTCCGACGCGGAGACCGGGTGGATCTGTCTCAACTGCGGACACACCGTGCACGCCAAGCAGGCTCCCCCCTCCTGCCCCGTGTGTCACTATCCTCAGGGATATTTTGTACGGCTGGAGTTTTCTCCCTATGTGTCCTGACTATGTTTCACGTGAAACGCGGGAAACTGCTTTGTTCGCAGTTTCCCGCGTTTGCTTGACTAAAATCCGTACAGGGATAACAGAAACGGCACAGGAACAATTCCTGTGCCGTCTCATCGATACAACTCCCCCAAATATCAGAAGCAGAAGCTGCTTTTGATTTCTTGTACCGTGATGTTATTATACGTCATTTCGGCGGCATTGTACAGAAACCAGATTGCTCTGTTTTTTGCACAATTTTATCTTTTTGCCGGAGAGTACCGCCCGGTTTCGTATGCTTTAAAACAATTCTACGTTTACGGGCCGGATTTTGCAGCTTCAGAAGTACTGTGTCTCGCTTTCGTCTGCGGCGGGTATCCGCCGCAAATACCGCCGTATTGACAAGCATTCCGACCATGCTGCCGTCCACGCCTCCCGGCGAACCGGCAAGATAGGTCCATACAAGTGTGGCGGCCAGCCCGGAAAAAAGAGCACGGCAAAAGGTACGGCCGTCGGAGTCAATTCCGAGAAGGGCCGCGGCCAGCGGCGGCAGAATCAGCGGACACCAAAAGCCATAGGCCAGCATCAGAATGTCCATGATATCTCCGACCCAGAGGGCAATAACGATGCCGAGCGCCCCGACCGCGACATTGACGAACCGCAGCCAGAAAAGCTGTGTCCTGTCGGAAATCTCCGGCTTTAGGGGCTTGACGGTATCACACACCAGCGATATGGCGGCGCTGTTCAGAAACCCGTCCGCCGCCGAAAGCATAATCGAGAGCATAGCCGCCATCACAAGGCCGCGTACCCCCGTCGGCAGCACCCGGACAATCAGAGCCGGCATGGCAAGCTCCGCCGCGTCGGTCACCCGGAGTACATAGGCGGTCAACCCGATGCAGCCGGTAACACAGAACACAGGCAGCGAGAACCATCCGCTGGCCACGGTGGCACGGGCCGTTTCTCCGGCATTCTTTCCCACCAGAAGCCGCTGCGTATAGGGAGGGGCCAGTGCCTCTCCGAACATCATACTGAAAAACAATGACAAAAAGCCGAGCAGCCCGCGCCCGTTGAGCGGATCCTTATAGGCCGCGGGAATCGCCTGCCACACGGCACCGAAGCCTCCCGCCTCCCGCAGACCCAGCCACAGCAGCAGCGGAAGACCGGCCGCCAGCAGCACAAACTGCACCACATCGGCGGCGATAACCGATTGCAGGCCGCCGAAGGTGGAATATACCAAAACTATGCTGCTGCCGAGCAAAATTCCCTGCAGCGGGGAAATGCCGAGCAGCGTATGAAACACCTGCCCCATCCCCTCCATCTGCGCCGCCACGACGCCCGCACAGCAAAAGAAGGAGAAAATGCCGGTCAGAATCTGTGCCGGACGGCCGTAAGCCTGACCGATGACCCCACCCACCGTGCTCTGTCCCCGGAACCGCTCTACTCCGGGCACCAGGTATTTCCCGGTCAGGATCATGGCAACGGAAAATCCGCACAAGGCCAGGGTGGTGCCGATTCCGTTTTCGAAGGCCTCGCCCGCATTACCGGCCGAATAACCGCCGCCGACATAGGAGGCCGACAGCGAGGCAAACAGCACCCCGGCTCCGTAACGGCTGTCTCCCGCGGAAAAATCCGCGGCGGTTTTTACCTTGCGCCCGCCGCGCAGCCCCATGGCTGTCAGCAGCATCACATAGCCGGCCACAATCCATACATCCCACGCCACTGCTGTCACCTGCCCATTCTTTTCCCCTCATATGTATGCCGGGAGAGAAAAAAATAGCCCTTGCTTTTTTGCCGCTCCTATGGCATAATAGCTCTCGGATTCTGCAAAAAGGTGAGGTTTTGTGCGATGCAGCTGAACATCGTTCTCGTGGAGCCGGAGATTCCCCAAAACACCGGCAACATCAGCCGTACCTGTGCGGCTACGGGCGCACGCCTTCATCTGGTCGGCCCGATGGGATTTACCCTGGATGACCGCAGGATGAAACGCGCGGGCCTGGATTACTGGCATCTGCTGGATATTACCGTGTATGCCTCGCTGGAGGAGTTTTTTACAAAGAACTCCGGCCCCTACTTTTATTTTTCCACCAAGGCCGGCCACATCCATTCGGAAATGACCTACCCCGACGGGGCCTACCTGGTGTTCGGCAAGGAGACCAAGGGACTCCCGGAGGACCTGCTGCAGAGCGATCCCGACCACTGTGTACGGCTGCCCATGCTGGACGATGACGCGGCCCGTTCTCTGAATCTCTCTAACGCCGTCGCCGTAGGCACCTATGAGGTGCTGCGGCAATGGGGATACCCCTCCCTGCGCACACACGGAAAATTCGGATGAACCGAAATTGGAAAGCCGCCGGTGTTTCACGTGAAACACCGGCGGCTTTCTTACCGACTGAATTGCAGATCAAATAAACGAGGTTTCACGTGAAACCATAAAAGCAATGCCGCGGAGAAAAATTCTCTGCGGCACTGTTTTTAACAGTATTTCCGAAGTCTTATTCCTCGGTGTCGTCCTCGTCCCATCCGACATCCTTCAGGGTGCGGCGCTCGGGAACAATCAGATTATCAATCCGACCGTACAGCTTGATGTCACTGTTTTCCACCTCGGAGGGTGTTTTATCCGGCGGAGGCGTGACGCCGTCCGCTACCGGAAGCGGGTTCGAACGGGAGACAAACTGGCGGATTGGCTTATCGGCCAGTCCCGCGGCATAGCGCTCGTAGACGTCGTTGTCGTTGAGCTTCGGGCGGGAGGTACGCTCCGCCGCCTTATCGCGGGACGGGCGCTCGGGGCGCTGCGGACGGTCACCGCCGCGGCGGCTGCGCTGCGGCTTGCTGCGGTCGCCCTGCTTATTCTCACGGCGGGTATTGCGCACCGGGTTATCCTCCGACGGCCCGATGATCACGTGGCGGTTCGGCTCCTTACCGACGCTCCAGGAGGTGGCCCCTTCAATCTCCTGCACCGCCGTATGAATGATGCGGCGCTCATAGGGATTCATCGGCTCCAGCGAATACTTCCGGCCGGTCTTTGCCGCCTGCACCGCATTGCGGCGGGCCAGTCCGGTCAGAGACTGCTCCCTCTTTTCGCGGTAATTGCCGACGTTAATGGTCACACGGTAATAGCTGTTGTCCACACGGTTGGCAATGAGTCCGGTCAGATACTGCAGCGCATCCAGCGTATCGCCGCGGCGGCCGATGACAAATCCGACATCGTCGCCGTCAATGGCCAGCTGACAGTCGTCGTCATTTTCGGACAAAATCCGCACCTTCAGATGCTTGGCTCCCATTTCGGCCAGCAGCTTTTCCAAAAATTCCCGTGCCGTTTCCGCCGCAGAAGCCTTTTTCTCCGGCTCCGTATACTCCGCCCGGATTTTGGCCAGGGTTCCGCCAAACAGTCCGAGCACCTTTTTCTGCGGCTCCTGCAGCACCGTTACGGTCAGCTGCCCCGCCGGAACTCCCAGCTCCGCTGCCGCCAGCTCTACCGCGGCTTCTACCGTAGCCGCTTCCCAAATAATTTCCCGATTCATGGTTGTGCTTCCTTTCTATACAGCCGATTCCGCGTGGTTAGTGGCGGCAGGTTTCCGGCTTTTATTTTTCCTTGGACGGCTTTTCCGAGGACTTGCCGGCATCGTCGGCGGAGGGCTCCGCCGTCTTATCCTCCCCGGCCGTATCGGCCTCCAGCTCACGCTGGCGCGCCTCCGCCAGACGCTTCTTGTCCTCCGCCTTGCGGCGGCGGCGCTCCTGATACTCCGCCTCCGCCTCCGCACGGGCCTTGGCGGGATTGTACATCTTATTCAGAATCACCGTCTGCAGCAGAGATACCAGGTTGGAGCAGATCCAGTAAATACCGACACCGCCCGGCACCGTAAACGTAATAAACAGGGAGAAGAGCGGCATTCCGTACATCATGCCGTTACTGCAGCCCTGAGCCTGCTGCATCTCGGGAGAGGTCGAGCCCTTGGTATAGTGCATGGACAGCCAGGAGGACAGCATGGCGCTCGCGCCCGACAGCAGCGGAATCAGCCACAGCAGGCTGATGTCACCAAAGCCTCCGCGCCACGGGTTTTCGAGCAGGGAGTGTCCGAAGAACATGAACTCCTCGCGCACCTCAATCAGCTGCGTGTACTGCTCCTCGGCCGCGGCCTCGTCGTAGGCCTTTCCGTCGTCGATGGCCTGGATATTCTTCAGCACATCCTCACGGTTATTTTCCAGAGCATTCAGCATACGCATTTCCGTATAGTAGCCCGTCAGATCCTTTTCGGAAATCTTGCCGTCTGCGGCAATCTCATTTCCGTCGGCATCCTTTTCCATCCGCACCCCCGCAACGGCGGCATCCACGACCCGGGAATCCATCCGCACCAGGTAGGTCAGCGGCGAATAAATCACCGCTACAATACCGAACAGGACGATCATCTGTATCAGCATCGGGAAGCAGCCGCCGGTCAGGCTGACACCTTCCTTTTCATAAATCTCCTGCTGCTTTTGCTGCAGCTTCTGACGGTCGTTGCCGTATTTTTTCTGAAGGCGCTCCAGGCGCGGAGCCAGCTTGGCCCGCTCCATGGTGCTTTTCTGATTCTTCAGCGAAAGCGGGAACATCAGAAAACGGATCAAAAAGGTAAACAGAAAAATGGTCAGAAAATAGTTGTGAAAGCCGATATACTCATAGACGAGCCACATCAGCCATCCGAGCGGCTGCGCAAGAAATCCGAAAATATCCATCATTGTACATATCCCCTGTCTTCAGCGTCTGTTTTTTTCCTTCTTCTCGGGTACGGGATCGTATCCGTACCCTCCCCACGGATTGCAGCGTAGAATTCTCCGCACGGCAAGCCATGTACCCCGAACGGCTCCGAAGCGCTCGAGCGCCTCAATCGCATATTGGGAGCAGGTCGGTATAAATCGACAGCGGGCGGCAGTATGAGCCGAAATATGCCGCTGATAGAACCGGATACACCGGATCAGCAGACGCTTCATACGCTGCTTCCCCGGTCATTTCCGGACAGAACACGGAGCTCGCGAAGCTGTTCCCTCATCACTGCGGACACCGCCGGAGTTTTGACATGCGGTGTCCGTCCGCGGGCAACAAAAACGATATCGTAGCCCGGCAGGACCTCCCCCATCAGCTCCGCATAGGCCGCGCGGATCACACGGCGGCTGCGGTTGCGCAGAACGGCCTTCCCCACCTTCTTGCTCACCGTAATACCGACACGGGTAACCCCCGTACGGTTTTTTCTCACGTAGGAAACAAGCAGAGGAGAGACACAGGTTTTCCCGTGATAGTATGCCATTTTAAAAGCCTTGTTTTCTTTCAGCGCGGGGAAGCATCCCATATCCGTTTTCCTGTCCTTTGCGCCCTATTAAAAAAAGCCACACAAGGTGGCCATTTTTTAATAGGTGAGTTGTTTTCTTCCTTTTGCTCTCCTGCGGGCCAAAACTTTACGTCCGTTGGCAGTAGCCATTCTCTTACGGAAACCATGTTCCATTTTGCGATGCCGCTTTTTCGGCTGGTACGTACGAAGCATGGGTAACCCCCCTTTCCCGGTAAACCTGTAATTTAAAACGGAGGCAAGGCCGCCGTTTCATTGATATCGGATCGCATACGCAATCTTTGACAATTACATATTATAAAGCAAGAACCTACAAAAAGTCAATAAAAATTTTTCTTTTATTTTTCTGCCTTTCTCTGAAAAGTGCGGAATTTTTCCTTGTGTATTTTCGGCTTTTATGCTATACTTGTACTTAATAATCAGTAAGTATATATAAATATACTCGATTTCTCGATTGCAGCCAGTCCGTTGGTCTTCAATCGACCCAGTTTTTATCAGAAGGAGTCCAAAGGAATGGAAAGTATTCAGGAATTATGGAATTCCGTGCTTCAGATTCTGCACGAGGGAAACGATATCAGCGAACCGGCCTTTGAAATGTGGATCGGCTGTATGGAGCCGCGCGCCATTGAGGACAATTCCATTTTGGTGTATGTCAACACGGCGTTTCAGAAAAGCATCATCGAACAGCAGTATATGGACAAGCTGCTCAACGCCATTGAGTTGGTGCTCGGCTTCCCGCTGAAGTTGAAAATCATCTGCGGTGACAGTCTCCCCGATACGGATTCCGATCCGTTGGCCACACTCTCCTATTCCAAAACCATCGATTCGGAATATACCTTCGATAATTTTATCGTCGGCTCCTCCAACAAGTTTGCGCACGCCGCCGCACAGGCCGTGGTAAAAAAGCCGGCCGGCTACTACAACCCCCTGTTTATTCACGGCGGCTCGGGGCTCGGCAAAACCCACCTGCTGCACGCCATCTGCAACGCGCTGCGCGCCAACAACCCGTCCATCAGCATTCTGTACATCACCGGTGAGGTATTCACCAACGAAATGATCGAATCACTGCGCAACAGCAGTATGCCCCTGTTCCGCATGAAATACCGCGAGCCGGATATTCTGCTGATGGACGACATTCAGTTTATCGCCGGCAAGGAGGCCATTCAGGAGGAGTTCTTCCATACCTTCGATTATCTCTACCAGGCGCATAAGCAGATTGTCCTGACCTCCGACCGGCCGCCGAAGGAAATTGCCACGCTGGAGGACCGTCTGCGCACCCGTTTTGAAATGGGCCTGATTGCGGACATTCAGCCGCCGGATCTCGAAACGCGTATTCTTATCATCAAGCGTAAGGCCGAGCAGATGGATCTGAATATCCAGACCGACGTCTGCGAGTATATCGCCAATCAGCTGAAAAACAACGTGCGTCAGCTCGAGGGCGTCATTAAGAAAATGCGGGCGCAGTATCTGCTGGCCGGAGAGCTTCCGAACCTCTCCTCCGCTCAAAACGCCATCCGCGACATCCGCAGCGATGAGCAGCCGGCTCCCGTCACCATGGATCAGGTCATCAACGAGGTGGCGCGTACCATGAACGTGACGGCGGAGGACATTGCCTCCTCCAAAAGCACCGCGCAGATTTCCCGTGCACGGCAGACCACGGTCTATATCATCCGCGAGATTACGGGGATGCCTATGAAAAATATCGGAGAGCGGCTCGGCGGACGGGACCATTCCACCATCGTCTATTCCAATTCCAAGGCGGAGGAACGGATGAAGAAGGATCCCTCCTATAAGAATCTGGTCGAGGACCTGATCAAAAACCTGCGTTCCAAATGAGAAATACCGGAAATGTGGAAAACAGGTTGAAAG
>URYX01000039.1 GCA_900552225.1 uncultured Oscillospiraceae bacterium
ACATAGAACGGGTCGGAATTCGGCAGCCCGTGCTCCGACGAGAAGAAACGCGCCAGCGTCTCGGTATTCGACGGCAGCCCCTTTGCCTGCAGGCAGATGCCGTAGTTGGCCTCGCCGTTCAGCCAGCCCTGCGCCGCCGCGGTGATATCGAAGGTGATCCGTTTGCCGTTGATGGTGTAGGCTGCGTTGTCCCAGCTCACCCCGTCGTTGACATATACCGCCCCCACCGCGCGCGTCCGGTCAGCCGACGGCGTCTGGCTGTAGGTCAGCGTGTTCTGTGCGCCCGGGTCGCTCCAGGCCTCCGTCACGGGGTAGGCCTCCACGGTCATCCCGTTCGGGCAGGTATCCAGATTCGCGCGGTAGTAATACAGATTCAGGTTCGCGCTCACGATCCGTCCGGAGGCCGTGATGCCCGACGGTATCCCGATCCTGACCAGCGTCACCAGGTCGTAGTACCGGTAGACCGACGTGCTCGCCGGCTTGTACATCATCTTCCCGACGTACAGGTAATTGCGCTCGCCGCCCGTCCCCAGCTGGTAATTCATGAGCGAGTCGGAATACGTCAGATTCGACAGCGTCCCCGTCGCATCCTGTACGCTGAGCATGCTCTGCGGGGTGTCGATCGTCGGATCGACCGTGACGGGGTAGACCCGGTCCTCCGCCGCCAGCCATGCATACGACGGCGTCAGGGTATACCGGTATCCCTCCGCCTCCGCCGTCAGCGTCACCTCCACGGCTTCGCTGTATACGCCCGCCGCGTCCCACATGAGCGGTGCGGCGATTTCAAAGACGACCGTTCCCTCGCCGTCGCGCAGCTCCACGCGCCCGTCCTCCTGCAGCACGGGCGTAAGTTCTCCGCAATCCAGCCGGCAGCTGTAGACGGCGCGCTCCGGCAGCTCCCGCAGAATGAAGCTCTCCTTCACCCCCGTGCCCGTCAGCGCATAGCTCACATCCGCGCCGTCCGCGAGCGCACCCGCATACCGCACCTCTGCGCTGCGCAGCGGGGCCTTCAGCCATTCGTTCTGTACCGCCTCGAACAGCTCCTCCGCGTCCATCGCCGCGATGTCCGCATCCCGCACCGCGGCCGTCCCGGCCGTCAGTGCTCCCTGCCGTTCCAGGCTCTGCCGCAGGCCCGCACGCGCCTTCCGCTCGGGCTCCGCCATTTCCGCCGCCTCCGCGGCCTCCAGCAGCTGCCGTGCACGCGCCTGCAGCTGCTCCATCCGGCGTTCCGCCGGCTGCGTCACCTCCGCCGACACCGCCCGCTGCCCCTCCGGCCAGAACCGCACCGTGTATCCGTCGCGCGCCACGCTCAGCGCCGCGCCCGCCGTCCGCGGTACTCTCACCCGCACCCGGCCCGCCGTATTCTCCAGGTAGGCGGCCCCGTCCTCTCCGGGCTCCGCCTCCCGCAGGGTGCTGTCAATCTCCCGCCATGCTCCGTCCTCCCGGAAATGCACCGGCTGCGCATACGCCGCCGCCACATACGACCCGTCCGAGCGCCGGAAGTATTTGACCGATTCCTCCCGCTTGTCCGTGTCCTCTCCGACGATATACGGCTGCCCCTGCACGCTCTCCGACAGGGCGTATCCCGCCCCGTCCTCCGCAGACGCCTCCGTCCGCGATATCGCGCCCGCCGGCACGGTGCACGCCAGAATCGCCGCGCTGCACACCGCCGCTATCATCCGCCTCATACGTCTCGCGTGCCGCTTACCGTGTCCTTCCATTCTCGCCCTCTCCCTTTCCTGAATGTTCGTCGTTCCCGGAACCTTTCGATCTGTTGGGACTCGTGGAACCTGTGGAGACTATGTATCTGTGGAATCCTGGAGCCTGTGTTATGCGTACCGGGTTCCGAGCCCGGTCACGGACTCATCTCGCTTCCATGTTCTTTTGGCGTGACACCTCTCTCTGCACACTCTCCCCCTCCGACAAACGGTTAAACCGTATGGTTTGTCCTATTTCAAAATACGTTGTCTGCCCGTCTACCGTAGCGGTGAATTTGTTTCTTCTCAGGGAATCAATGCTCCAATACTCAATCTGTTTTTTATTTTCTCCCGCGGTCACCTGATAAATATATATTTTATCCCCTATCCAACGGTTTGTAAAAAAGCAAATATCAATAAATCCATCTTCTGTTTTCAGTGTCCCATTTCCATCTCCATATTCATCCACTTCAAAATAAATTCTTTTATCCTCGGATATCCAAGTAGAAAACGGCTGATCGCAAGGACGTTTGCCATAATGAAAATCAAAGAACGGGGACAGAAACCTTAACGCTAACACGTAGGGTATCAAAAGCACCAAAATCGTTCCAATCATAATCAGCTTGGTTTTTCTCATGGGACACCTCCTAAGGCAGATAGTAACCGCACATAAAGCCCTCACTTATGTCGTTTAAGTTGAAGTTGGGGGTGCTTTTATGTTTCACAACTGTTTTACATTTACCGCTCTGTCGCAGTAAATACAAGTTGTTTTCCCAATTCTCGTCACCGCAAGTTCTTGCTTTTTCAAGGCAACTGCTTGCCGACATAAATTACTTATCATGCCAGACCGCTAACACATTACCTGTATCATTATCCACCAGGATATTTGCAACACCTCCCATCTTATTAGATTGCAATGTTCCCCAAACTAACCAAATGCCATTCACTTCATCATAAAACACTTGATATGGTTTTTGATTTTTTATACGTTCTCCATACTTTTCAATCCAGATTGCTTCAACTTTTTTGAGAAGGTCTTTTGCATCAGATATAAATCCCAAATGATCTTCTGATGAAAAATTGTCAATATAATATTGATATTCGCTTACCTCAAATGTTTTGATTTCAGGAAATTTATTTTTATGAATCATCAGAATCATTCCTCCAATAAAAGCCATAAAAAGAACAGGTAAAAATATAAATAGCCCCTTTCTTTTAACCATTAGCTCTGCCTCCCTGGATGATTTGGGTCAATAAGTGTAATATTCGTATCCTGCAGCGGGAGAAGATACCGTCAATTTCAGCAAAGCGTTCATACCGTCTCCCCCCATATCAGGCTTTTAGCACAATCCTGGGCCCTATTAATCCCAGCGGTCTGTCCTTTATCCACACAAAAGGTGATGCTTGCCGGCATTGGTTATTCATATTTCACGTTCCATTCAAACTGAACATTAAAATCCTCATAGCATTGAGAGCAAATCCATATGCTACCATCTTCTGTACAATAACCTTGTTTTAATTCGTCATTTCCCTTACCAAACTTCGCCATACAAAACTCACAATGGTCATGATCATTAAGGGAATTATTTGATTTGTATGGCCGTTTAATCAAAGTCACTCCATGCAAATATTTGTCTTGCTCTCTAAACAAACGCCAATCATTATCCATCATCCATTGCTCCTCTTATTTAGGAAGGATCATACCATTCGGAAAAATTCTAAATGTTTGTGAACTTCCTCTCCGGAACCTTTGAATCTGTTGAGACTCATAGAAACTTGTGGAGACTATGTATCTGTGGAAACTTGGAGCCTGTGTTATAAACTTTTTGGTTCACTGTTATCCGAACGTCAGCTACTTTCTGTTGCATTTTTTTCGATCAAGCCATCGGGAAATCACCTTATCCCTGTTTTGAAACCTCCGAAAGCCAAAAACGGCTGCATTGCTATTACTTCGACTCCATAAACAGTCACAAATATCCCAAGCATTTTGCGAATATACTCTTTTTCAATACCTGTTATCCAAAAAATCACCATCACTAAGGTGGCGGCTATATATACCCCAATTCGGACAAAATACCAAATCAGAAAGAATTTTGGCACTACGTCCCGATATCGCGTATAGAGGAACCACTCCTTGAACGATGGATTTTTCCGACGTTTTTTTCGCGCGCTGGTATTCAATCGATAACAAATAATATCACCTATATATCCGCGAAGCACAGTATATTGCATTAAAAAACATAGAAAAATAGTATGATGTAAGTGTAATATTCGTATCCTGCAGCGGGAGAAGATGCCGCCAATTTCAGCAAAGCGTTCATACCGTCTCCCCCATATCATCGTATCCTCAACGCATCCCGTAACTCCCTGCTCCCGTGCTTACCCCGGCAGAAACATTGGCCGCCTCATACTATACACCGTAATTTGTCCTTAATCTCATTGTAGCAGAGCGTTCTCCCGCTCGTCCATTGACAAATACTCCAAATCGGCCGCCTGTTTTATGGCGGTTTTCACGTCATGTCCGCTTGCCATCCGTTCGCCAACCGAACGCGGCATTTGGCCTGCTGCATCAGGCTCCGGACGTTTTGCAAACCGCTCCGTTTCGCCGAAGAGTTCCAATCTCTCGCAGGGCTCCTCCGTTTTGCGCAAATTCGCGTTCTTCTGCGCCTTTGCCTTGACAGTTTCCCGTGAAAATGATACACTGAAACACAGAAAAATGTCGGGAAGGAGGGCTCCGCCATGAAATATCGGCACCCGTGCGCCGCACTGGCGCTGCTCGGCCTGCTGCTCGGCCTGCTCGGCTGTGCACGCACCTCTCCCTACGGCAAGGGCTTTCGGCTGCCGCTGGCGGCGGAGCCGCTTCAGCTGGACCCTCAGATTGCACAGGACAATGCCTCGCTGACCGTGCTGGATGCGCTGATGGAGGGGCTGACTCGCCGCCGTGCGGACGGAACCGTCGAACCGGCAGCCGCCGCGCAGTGGGAAATATCGGAGGACGGCTGTGTCTACACCTTCCACCTGGCCGAGGCCGTATGGCAAAACGGCGATCCCGTTACGGCCGACGATTTTGTATTCGGATGGCAGCGTGCGGCGGATCCCGCCACCCGTGCCCCGCAGGCCTCCGCCTTTTCCGTGCTGGCGGGTGCCGCGGAAATTGCAGGCGGACAGTCCGATGTCACCTCGCTCGGCGTCACGGCAATGGATGCCGCCACCTTGCAGGTGACGCTGACGGCCCCCGATCCGCTGTTCTTGGAGACGGTCTCGGGTGCTGCATTTTTTCCCTGCCAGCGGGCATTTTTTGAATCCACCGGCGGACGCTACGGACTGGAAGCCCGCTACACACTGGCAAACGGCCCGTTTACGCTGTATGCATGGTCACACGGTGAATATCTGATTTTGGAAAAGCACGAGACCTACCGGGACGCGGGAGGCATTGCCCCCTCCCGTGTACGGTATGTCATGACGGAGGTTTCCGACCCGCTCGCCGCACTGCAGAGCGGCGCACTGGACGCCACGGCACTGACGGCGGAGCAGGCGGCCGCTTCCCCTTCGGAAATCACTCTGACCGCGCTGCAGGACAGTCTGTATGCCCTGTGGTTCAACACCGCGGCCGCGCCGCTCGATCAGCTTGCCGTCCGGAAGGCTCTGCGCACTTCCGTGGAATACACCCTGCTGGACACGGAATGGCAGGCAGCCGGACAGACGGCAGCCGACGGCTTTCTCCCCCCCGACACACGGCTGCAGGCCGCCGCCTACCGCGACATGACAGTTTCGCGGCAGCCGGCGACCGACCCGGAGGCCGCAAGGCAGCTGCTGCAGGAGGCGCTTCCGGACAGCTCGGTGCTGTCCTCACTGACGCTGCTCTGCTCCGACGACGAGCGGGAGCTGCGCATAGCGCGGTACATCGTGCAGTCCTGGCAAAAGCACCTCGGTGTGTATCTGCATCTGACCGCGCTGCCGGCCGCCACTCTGGAAGCACGTGTGCTGGCCGGGAACTACGAGCTCGCCCTGTATACGCACATCGGATCCTCCGCTCAGGCGGAGCTCGCGCTCGGTGCCTTCTGCAGCGGGGACTCCGCCAACCTGAGCGGTCTGCGCGACGACACCTACGACGCCCTGTGGCAGACGGCACGGGACAACGGCTTCACGGCAGCGCAGGCGGAGGCTTTGGAGGAGCGGCTGTGGGAGACCTGCCCCTGCATCCCTCTGACATTTCCGACGCGCTGGTTCGGGACCGCGCAGGGAATTGAGCAGCTGGAAATTCATCCCTTTGCGGAAAACGGCGGCATTACCTATGACTTCCGCCGCGCTCTGCGCCGGGAATAAGGAGGGCCTGCCGTGCGTGAAAGAAAATTGCTGATTGCCCTGATTATCCTGTCACTGTGCCTGCTGGCGGCGCTGATTGCGGCCGGTGTGGCCGGAGGAAGCGCCCTGTGGCTTTGGCAGGAAAACACCTCTCTGCGGCAGGAGCTGTCGCAGAACGGCATTGCTCTCTCCACTGCCGTCTGACGTATCCGAAATGCCGCGGGCCGCGCCTATGCCGCCCGCTATAATTAGGAGGAATAAACCGTATGTGGACTACCGATTCATCCGCCGCTCCCCAGATGCAGCAGCGCCTTTGGGAAAAGCAGCGCCTGCGCCGTCAGGCCGGGAAGGGCGCTGCGGCCGCGCTGTGCCTGTTCGGCATGGAGTTTCTGCTCTCCGCCGCGCAGGACGTGCTCCGCACCCTGTTTCCCGCCTTCTGGGAACGCTTTGCGGAAGCTCTGTCCGGCAGCATCTATCTCTATCTGGCCTATTATGCCGTCATCTACCTTCTGAGCATGGGGGTGCCCGTACTGATCGGCTGCCTTCTGCTGCGCGGTCAGCTGCGCATCCCGCACGCACGCACCAACCCCGGCCTGGGCTGCGCGCTGGTGGCCGGCGGAATGGCCCTGTGCATCGGCGCCAATCTCATCACGAACTACATTTTGAACTATCTGCAGGCCATCGGCATCGTACCGAACGAGTCTCCCGTGCTTCAGGACGGCAGCGTGGGAGCCATGCTGCTCAATCTGCTGATTATCGCCGTGTTCCCGGCGATTCTTGAGGAGCTGCTGTTCCGCGGCGTCGTACTGAGCGCACTGCGCCCTGCCGGCGACCGCATTGCCGTCGGTGTATCGGCGCTGATGTTCGGGCTGATGCACACCACGCTGTATCAGATTCCGTTTGCCTTCCTGCTCGGCCTGGTGTTCGGATACGTTGTAGTCCGCACCGGCAATATCCGTATTGCCATGGCGCTGCATTTCTGCAACAACGCGATGTCGGTGCTGGCGGAATATGCCACCTGGAATTTCGGAGAAAATGCGCAGTCCGTCTTTTATAACGTGCTGTTCGCCTGTGTGGCTCTCGCCGGGAGCGTTGCCCTGTGTGTGCTGATCTTTCAAAAACGGCCGGAGGTGGCCCCTCTCGGAGAACGTCCGCTGTCGCCGCTTTCCTCCTCGGAACGCCGGCGTGCCGTATGGTGCTCTCCGTGGATGATTGTCTTTACGGTCGCCACCCTGCTGATGACCATGACCAATCTCACCCTGCAGCAGCCGGAGCCCTCGGAGCCGTCGGATGTCCCGTCCGTCAGCAGCACCGCTCCGAGCGGCAGCGGAGAGCGGCTGCAGCTCATCGGGTGGAATTCATGAACGAGGAGTGGATGCGTCAGGCACTGGCGCTGGCCGCCGAAGCCGCCGCAGAGGGCGAGGTCCCAGTGGGGGCAGTAGTTGTGCAAAACGGCGTTGTCATCGGCCGCGGGCGCAACCGGCGCGAAACGGCCCGCAACGCCCTTGCCCACGCCGAGCTGGAGGCCATCGACGAGGCCTGCCGGACGCTGCACGGCTGGCGTCTGTTCGGCTGTGATTTATACGTGACGCTGGAGCCCTGTCCCATGTGCACCGGGGCCATCATCAATGCCCGCCTCGACCACGTCTATTTCGGGGCCTATGATCCGAAGGCAGGCTCCTGCGGCTCACTGATCTCGCTCTTTGACCTGCCCTATAACCACAAGCCGCTCTGCACGGGCGGCATCCTCGAGGACGAATGTGCCTCCCTCCTTTCCCGTTTTTTCGCGCAGCTTCGTCAAAAGAAGGCAAAAGGCACCCCTTGAACCGGGGTGCCTTTTTGGGTATGCTATAGGTATACGGCAGAGGACACGGGATTTTCCGCATCCGCTGCGATCAACAGGAGAGGACGGTATACCATGAAACGAACGATACGCGGGCAGGAATACGACACGGAGACCGCAGCTTTGCTCGGCAAAATCAGTGCGGGCTTCTACGGCGATCCGACCGGTTATGAGGAGCGCCTGTACCAAACGCCGGAGGGATATTATTTTCTCTACGGCATCGGCGGAGAGAATTCTCCCTATCCCTCCGAAAAGCTGACCTGCCTGTCCAAGGCGCGCGCAGCCGCCTGGCTGGAGAGTCATTCCTCATAAAATGCCGGGAGCCGTCCGTTGCCGCCGCAGGCGGCTCCGGGCGGTTTGTGTGTTTGACAATGTTCTTCCTCTGTGCTATACTGGAAAGACTCCGGACAACCCGGAGAATTTTTAGCAGAGGAAGTGCTTTCATGTCTACACTCAAGTCCAAACGTTCCATTCTGATTACAGCCGGCGTGCTGATCGTGCTGCTGGCTATCTCTCTGACCCTGTATTTCACCCTGCGTCCCGCACCCGAAACTGGCAGCAAAACGCTGACCATCTGTGTAGTGGACAACAATGCCGCCGAAAAGAGCTACACCGTACATACCGATGCCGCCTATCTGCGCGGTGCGATGGAGGAGACCAAAGGCCTCACCTTCTCCGGCAGTGAATCCGAGTACGGAATGATGGTGGATACCGTCAACGGTCTGCGTGCCGATTATACCCTGGACGGCGCCTATTGGGCTTTTTATGTCGGTGAGGAGTACTGCCAGTACGGCATCGATTCTCAGCCGGTGGCGGACGGCGAAAGCTATCGCATCGTATATACTCCCGCCGAAGGATGAAGCGGCGCTCTCTGTCGCTCCGCGATATCGCGTTGGTCGGCACCATGACCGCCGTGCTGGAGGCGGGGAAAATCGCGCTGACGGCACTGCCGAACATCGAGGTGGTCACCCTTCTTCTGATTCTGTATACGCTCTACCTGCCCCGGCAGGTGCCCTTTGTCATTCCGCTGTTTGTGGTGATCGAAGGGCTGCGGTACGGCTTCGGACTGTGGTGGTTTGCCTACCTGTACGTGTGGCCGCTGCTTGCACTGGCTGTCCGGCTATGCCGCTCCCAAAAGGGGGTCTGGTTTTGGAGCCTGTTTTCCGCAATCTACGGCCTGCTGTTCGGGGCCCTCTGTGCTCCCGTCACCTGGGTGGTCAGCGGCTTGCCCGCCGCCATCGGATGGTGGGTCGCCGGCATTCCCTTTGATCTGCTGCACTGCGGCGGAAATTTTCTGCTGTGTCTATTGCTGTTCACACCGCTGAGCCGCGCCTTCTCCCGCCTGACGGCACTGCAGCCATAGCAGCTTCTTTCATCCAAAAGGCTCCGTCCGATATGTTATACATCGGACGGAGCCTTAGACTATCAAAAAAGGCCGCAGGCCGCAAAAGCAACATAAATTCCGAGAAAGAACTACAAGGTCCCGAATCCTTGATTATTTATCCAAAATGCTGTTGGCCCGTGGGGCCAACGCTTTTGCTTTCTGCGTCGTGCGCCTCTTGCCGTATCCATATACGTCGACAGAGGCGCACTCCTTGTCCCTGCAGCCTTTCAGACAGCCTCCGAACGTGTCAAAAATATGATTTTTGACACGCTCAGGCTCCGTCCGCTGTGTATACATCGGACGGAGCCTTTGTCTTTTTGCTCTTGCCCGCCTGTACGGGCCGTTTCTGACTACAACAGCGGTGTTTTGGTCACCTTAGACAGCGCAAACAGAAACCCGCCGTATACCGCCACACCGACGCAAACCGTCAGTGCAAAGCGCGGCAAGGTGTCCGCATAAACCAAACGGCACGCCGCATACAGCGCGGCCGATGCCAGCAGTGCCTTGCCGATCTGCCACGGATGCGGAATCACCCGAAGCCCGGCACTGCGCATCCCGATCCACGCCGTCAGAGCAAGCTGCGTCAGATAGGCCAGCATCAGCGCCACGGCAGCGCCCTCAATGCCCAGGCGCGGAATCAACAGGAGATTGAGCCCTACGTTCAGCAGCGACACAATCAGCAAAATGATATTGTACAGTCCCGTGCGCCGCGACAGGTCAATCAGATAGGAAAAATTGACATTGAGCATCTGAAACAGCGAGCCGAGACAGAGCCACAGCATCATCGTCGGTGCATAGTCGAAATTGTTGCCGCTCATCAGCCGGATCAGCGTCGGTCCGGTCACACAAAGTCCGATCGTGGCCGGAAGCCCGAACTCCACGCCGAAATGAAACGCCTTCTGCAGATAGCGGGACACCTGTTCTTTATTGCCCTGGTTCCAAAACTTGGCCACATAGGGGAAGATTGTGTACGCCAGCACGGCGTTTACAAAAAACGCCCGCGAAATCAGGGAGGCATAAAACCCGTAGGTCGCTGCGTCCCCCATGTTTTTCAGGTGGTTAATCATAAACCGTCCGATAGAATTGTTGACCCAGTTCATGACCACATACGGCATCAGCGGCAGGGCATAGCGGTAATATTCCTGCAGCGGCGCAAAATGCAGCCGCAGCCTTATCCCGTGAAAATCCCAGATGATGCACAAAAACGAGGAAAGGCAGACCACACTCTCCACCAGCAGGTACAGCCGCAGCACGTTATGCAGCGACACCATCTGCGGCATCAGCTGCAGTAAAAAGAAGCTGAGAGTGGTCAGAACACAACGCAGGATAATAAACACATTGGATTTCTTCTGATGCTCAGTCGATTGGTACAGTGACTGATTCAGCAGCGACAGAGCCAGCACCACAAAATACAGCGCCATCAGCAGGTAGAAAATAGGGATCGCGTTGTTGCCGGGTACTTCCCGCAGGTAGCTGATGATGACTAGCCCAATATACAGCAGCAGGGTGGCGCGGGTCAGGTTTTTCCGGCTTTGGTATTTCGGCTTGTAGGGGATAAACGCGTGGATAAACCACACAAATATAAATGTGATCAGATTATTGATGATGCCATACACCATGTTTCCAAAGAAATGCGATGTAAAAAACTGAATGATCGCTGTCATGCTTCTCTCTCCTCAATTCCGTTCTCTCTCACAGCTCGATATGGAGGTATTTACGGAACTGCTCCCGCACGGCAGGGTAGTAGCCGTGGCTGATGGGCACCACCGTCCCGTCCTTCATCAGGAAGCTCTCCCGCCGAAACACCGCCGCATGGTCCAGGCTCACCGCAAAGCTGTTGTGGCACCGCAGAAAGGCCGGGCTCTCCAGCCGTTCCAGCAGCTCCTCCAGTCCCAGGGCGGTGGTCACGCACTGCCCGTCCGCCAGGTACAGCTTGGTCACCCGCAGCCGCCGCTCCATATAGAGGATTGTCTGTTTTTCCAGCACAAGCTGTTCGCCTTTCTGCGGCAGCACCAGTTGGCCGTTTTCGGCCTCGGCCAGTGCGGTCATCGCCTTTTGCAGCGCCAGCGGCAGGTGTTTCTCCATCGTCGGCCGGTACACATAGTAGGTGTGCCGGGTGGCATAGGCGTCGGGGGCATAGTCCAGGTATCCCGTCAGGTAGATGATCTGGCAGGTGGGCAGCAGCCGGTTCAGCGCTTCTCCCACCGCTATGCCGTTCATCTCTCCCAGCTCAATATCCAGCACCGCCAGCTGGTAGCGGCAGTTCTCCTCCCGCACCGCGCGCAGCAGTGCTTCCCCGCTTTCAAATGGCGCAATCAGCGCCTCCTCAGCAAAATATTCCCGCAGCCGGGCGGCGGTCGCTTCCCGCAGCTCTCTCTCATCATCGCATATCGCTATTTTTATCATCCCGTCGCCTCCACTCTTTTGTCAAATTATATCACACCTGTGCGAATTTTGGAAGCAAATATGACAGTATCTTACCTATTTATGCACGCTGTCCCAAAGGGTCTTTCCCCTGCACCCCTTCTGTGTTACAATACCCTTGATAAGGGGTAAGGGAGCGGAGAAGAACGACTGGGCAGATGTCACCGCTCCGTTCCCATGCCGGCACCGCTTTCGGGCAGCGGGGCCGCCGCAGCCAAATTTAGAGAAAACATAGAAGATCGAAATCGGCAGAGCCTCATTTTTGGGGTTCTGCCGCTTTCGTTTTTTGCGTTTTGGCCAAACTTTTCTCCCGCCGCTTGGTCATTTCGGCGAAGAAAAGAACAGCCCTATTTCGTCC
>URYX01000040.1 GCA_900552225.1 uncultured Oscillospiraceae bacterium
CAGCGGCACAGTGTGAGGGCTGCGCCGCCGTCACCCCGGATGAAATTCCGCTCGGAGACGGATACGACGTGTATTTCAATACAGTACCGGCACTGCTGTTCCCCGCCGAGGTGCTGGAGCGCCTTCCGAAGGGAGCGCTGCTGATTGATCTGGCCTCCCGGCCGGGCGGCGTGGACTTCACGGCCGCGGCCGCCTGCGGGGTGCGCACCGTCTGGGCGCAGTCGCTGCCCGGCCGCGTAGCCCCCAAGACTGCAGCCGCCATCATTCGCCGTACCGTCTTTAACCTTATCCGCGAGCTGCGCGGGCAGGAGGAATCGCTATGAATCTGCGCATCGGCTTTGTTCTGTGCGGCTCCTTCTGCACCTTTTCCCGTGTGACGGAGGTCATCCGGCAGCTGGTGGCCGACGGGGCCGACGTCACCCCCATCCTCTCCTTTACGGCTGCCTCCCTCGACACCCGCTTCGGCACCGCCTCCCACTGGCGGCAGCAGCTGACGGAAATCACGGGGCACGAGCCACTTACCACACTGACCGAGGTAGAGCCGATCGGGCCGCGCGGTATGTTTGACGTGCTGGTGGTGGCGCCCTGCACAGGCACCACCCTGAGCAAGCTGGCCCAGGGACAGAGCAATACCCCTGCGGCCCTGGCCGTCAAATCCCATCTCCGGCGCGAGCGGCCGGTGGTGCTCGCCGTCTCGACCAACGACGCACTCGGCGCCTCGTTTGTGCATATCGCGCAGCTGAAAAACACCAAGCATCTCTATCTCGTGCCGATGGCACAGGACGATCCCGTGCGCAAGCCCAATTCGCTCGTGGCAGACTTTGAGCGCATCGCTCCGACCGTTGAGGCGGCCCTGGAGCACCGACAGCTGCAGCCCCTGCTGCTGGCCCCGGCCGTGCCGTAACCGGCCTGTTCCCACGCATTTCCTGAGCACGGCTTCGGATACACAAAAGCCCACAGACAGTCCGGAAACCCGGTCCGCCTGTGGGCTTACTTTTGTATTCAGAGAAAGACTGCGGCATCAGCCCTCGTCGGGCGCCTCCGTGTGCGGCGTTTCCGCGCCGTCCGGCTGCTCCATCATACGCTTGAACTGCTCGCCGTCCATCTTCTCGTTTTCCATCAGATACCGCGCCACTGCCTCCAACCGGTCACGGTGCTCCTTGAGCTTCTGCTCGGCCTTCGCATAGGCCTCGGTCATGATACGGTGCACCTCCTCGTCAATTTCCGCCGCCACCTTTTCGGAGTAGTTGCGGGAATGTCCGAGATCGCGTCCGAGGAAAACACCGGCCGATTCCGGCTCACCGAACATAATCGGCCCGAGCCTTTCGCTCATACCGTACTTCGTGACCATCTGACGCGCCAGTCCGCTGGCACGCTCGATGTCGTTGGAGGCTCCGGTGCAGATATCCGGCAGCGTCAGCGCCTCGGCCACCCGGCCGCCGAGCATCATCTGCAGCGTCTCCAGGATCTTGTTCTTGCTCATGTGCGAATGGTCTTCCTGCGGCAGATTCATGGTATAGCCCGCCGCCATGCCGCGCGGAATAATGGAAATCTGGTGCACGGGATCCTGCGTCGGGCAATAGTAGCCCACAACCGCATGTCCCGCCTCGTGATAGGCCGTGATCTTCTTGTCTTTCTCGCTGATGACGTGACTGCGCTTCTCGGTGCCGACCACCACCTTGATGGTCGCCTCCTCGATCTCCTCCATGGTGATGGAGTGCAGGCTTCTGCGGGCAGCCAGCAGCGCCGCCTCGTTGAGCAGGTTTTCGAGATCGGCTCCGGTAAATCCGGCGGTCGATTTGGCGATGGTGGAGAGCTCCACATCCGGCGCCAGCGGCTTGCCGCGCGCATGCACCTTCAGAATCTCCTCGCGCCCCTTGAGATCGGGGTAATTGACCACAATCTGACGGTCAAAACGGCCGGGACGGGTCAGCGCGGGATCCAGAATGTCCGGGCGGTTGGTGGCGGCAATCACAATGACGCCCTCATTGGCGCCAAAGCCGTCCATTTCGACCAGCATCTGGTTCAGCGTCTGCTCGCGCTCATCGTGTCCTCCGCCGAGGCCGGCTCCGCGCTGACGGCCGACCGCATCGATCTCATCCATGAAAATGATGCAGGGTGCGCTCTTTTTGGCCTGATCGAACAGGTCGCGCACACGGGAGGCACCGACACCGACGTACATCTCCACAAAATCCGAGCCGGAGATAGAGAAGAACGGCACGTCAGCCTCCCCCGCCACGGCGCGGGCCAGCAGCGTCTTACCGGTACCCGGAGGGCCGACCAGAAGCACACCCTTCGGCACGCGGGCCCCGAGCTCCTTGAACTTTTTGGGCGATTTCAGGAACTCGACGACCTCCTGGAGCTCCTCTTTTTCCTCGTCGGCTCCGGCCACATCGTCAAACGTCACCTTGCGTTTATCGTCCGAGGGACGCTTGATGCGCGCCTTGCCGAAGCCCATGATCTTGCCGCCGTCCATCGACTGCATCGACCGGCGCATCACAAACCACATGATGCCGATGGTCACCAGGCACAGCAGAATCGTCGGCAACAGGTTCAGAATCCACGAGGTCTCCTTCTGCGGCAGATAGTCGTAGACAATCGTATCGTTGTCCTTTAAGATGTCGCTGACCGAGTTGATAAACAGACTCATGTTGGGGACCGAATAGTTGATGACATCCTTGTCGTCAATCCGGCCGTCCTTGTTCAGATCCTCACGGAATTCCGACTTCAGCAAAAGCTTCAGCTTGCCGTTGTTGAGGTCGAGCTCAAACTCCTGCACCTGATCCTGCTTGAAGTACTGAATCACCGTCGAATACTTCATGCTCTGCGTGCTGCCTCCGGTCTGAAGCAGTACACTCATAAACACCAGCAGCAGCACCGGGATGGCGATGATAAACACAAGGCTGCGGATGTTTCTTCCCGGAGTCCCGGGGGTATTATTGGGGTCCATGGCGGTCCCCTCCTTTCACTGTAGGCCGTTTTTCCGTTTTCCTGCAAACCGGAATCTGCAAAGGCACATATCTGTATTATTCCGCGTAAATCTCCGGTTTCAGCACGCCGATATAAGGGAGATTCCGGTATTTTTCCGCATAGTCCAGTCCGTAGCCGACGATAAACTTATCCTCAACCTCCGCCCCGACATAGTTGGCCTTGATGTCCACCTTGCGGCGCGCCGGCTTATCCAGCAGCGTGCACAGGCGAATACTGCGCGGATGACGGGCCGAAAGCATTTCGAGCAGGAAGGACAGCGTCACGCCGGAATCGAGAATATCCTCCACCACCAGCAGATCCTTATCCCCGAGCGGGCAGGTCAGATCCTTGATCAGCTGTACCTCGCCCGAGGACGAGGTGCCGCTGCCGTAGCTGGATACCGACAGAAAATCAATGGTGCACGGAATATCGATCGCCCGCGCCAGATCCGACATAAACACAAACGAGCCCTTCAGCACACACACCAAAAACAGATTTTTCCCCGCATAATCCCGGGAAATCTCCGCTCCCATACGCCGCACAATCTGCTTCAGATCCTCCTCCGAGTACAAAACCTCCGCAATGTGCTCATCCATTCCCATACCGTTTCCTCCTATAATGACGCCTCATCGTATACGTCCGACGGCGCAAACACCAGCACCTGCTGCGTCTGCTCCGTCACGGCGGCGCGCTCGTCGCAGCCGAATCCGGGAACCAGCAGAATACCGCTGCCGTCGCAAAGCACCGGCAGGTCCGCACGCTCACAGGCGCTCAGGCCCGCCTCATTCCACAGCTTCCGGAGCGTCTTTCCGCCGCGCCCGACCGGACGGTAACGGTCACCGTCCTGCCGCTGTCTCACGTATAAATCGTCCTTGATTATATCATACGAGCAAGAAAAAGAAAACAACTTTTTGTGAACTTTTTGCAGACAAAAAAATTCCGGACACGGATACACCCGCGCCGTATAGCAGTGCCGCCCGATGTGTACAGATTCTCCCGGCGTCACCGGGTACCGGAACGGGGGCGGCGGTGCCTCCTCTCCGAGGCAGAGCTGCCGCCGCGTGGAGCGCACCGTGCGTCCTCCGGGCAACGTAACCGCTCCCGGAGCCTGCAGCAGCGCGTACAGCGCCTCCCAGTGCTTCTGCTCCATGTCGCAGGGCGGCAGCGCCAGGCGCAGCGCCGTCCGCGCCAGCAGCGGCGGAGCCTCCCGCAGCACCTCCGCGGACAGCACCCCCTCGCGCAGGGTCGCGCGCTGCAGCCATTCCCGCGCCAGCGCTTCGAGCAACTCCTCCGTCTCGCGCGCATGCGCCGCCAGACGGACCAGCGCCTCCTCGGCCTGCGGATTGATCTGACGCAGCTCCGGCATCACCGCGAGCCGCACCCGGTTGCGCGCATAGCGCACCTCGGAATTCGTGCTGTCGGTCACGTAAGGGATTCCCTGCTCCCGGCAGTAGCGCTCGGTGTCCTCACGCGAGCAGCCGAGCAGCGGGCGGCAGATGCCGTCCCGCATCGGCGGAATTCCCGCCAGTCCCGCAATCCCGCAGCCCCGCGTCATATGCAGCAGCACGGTCTCCGCCGTATCGCTGCGGGTGTGTCCCGTCAGCACCAGCCAGCCCTGCGCCGTCCACTGCGCATAAACGGCATAACGGAGGCGGCGCCCGGCCGCCTCCTCTCCCTCATGACAGCGGGCAGCCTCCGCCGCCGCGTCCACAAAATACGGCGTATACGGAACCTCCCACCGGGCACACAGCGTGCGCACGGTCTCCTCGTCCCGCGAGGCCTCCGCTCCGCGCAGACCGTGATGGATATGCAGCGCCGCCACCTCGCGGATGCCGAGCTCCTCACGCAGCCTCAGCATCGCATGCAGCAGCGCCAGCGAATCCGCGCCGCCCGATACCGCTGCCGCAACCCGCGCCCCCTCAAGAGGCAAGCTGTATGCCTTTACAGTCTCCCTCACCTGCTGCAGCAAATCAGGCCGGCTCATTGTATTTCTGCTCCAATCCCGTAAACTGCGTAAACTCTCCGGAGAAGGCCAGCTTGGCCATTCCCAGCTCACCGTGGCGGTTTTTCGCCACAATGACCTCGGAGGTACCGACCTCGACCTGTGTGGGATCCTGCTGCTGGTCTTTATAGTATTCGTCACGGTACAGGAACAATACCTGATCGGCGTCCTGTTCGATAGAGCCCGATTCCCGCAAATCCGAAAGGCCGGGTCGATGGTTGGCCTGCTTTTCGATGGAACGGGCCAGCTGGGCACACACAATGACCGGCACATTCAGCTCCTTGGCCATGATCTTCAGGCTTCGCGTGATCTCCGAAACCTCCTGCACACGGTTCTCGGTCTTTTTGGCCGAGCGCATCAGCTGGAGGTAGTCCACAAACACCGCGCCGAGATTGTCGATCCGGCGCAGCCGCGCCTTCATCTCCTGCGCCGTAATGCTCGGCGTATCGTCCAGATAGATCGGCGCCTTGCACAGCGTGCTGGCCGCAACGGCAATCCGGCTCCATTCCGGAGCCGACAGGTTGCCGGTACGCAGCTTTTTGCCGGACACCAGTGCCTCGGCCGAGAGCAGACGGTTGACCATCTGCTCCTTGGACATTTCCAGGTTGAAAAACGCCACCGTCCGCCCCTGCTGCACCGCCACGTTGCGGGCCACATTCAAGGTAAACGTGGTTTTTCCCATACCGGGACGGGCGCCGATAATGATCAGATCCGAGCGGTTCAGGCCCGTGGTGATGGCATCCAGGTCGGAGATTCCCGTCGGAATACCGACGAACAGCTCCCGCTTTTCCGGGTCCTGCATGCTGTTGAACAGCTCGTAATTGCTGGCAATGACCTCCGAAATGGGGGTCAGACCGCCGTTGTAGCGGCCCTGCCGGATGCTGAAGATTTTCTGCTCCGCCTGGTCGAGCAGCTGGTCGGCCTCCGTCCCCGCGTCCATGGCATCCGTCAGGATTTCGCGGGCCGCCGTAATCAGCATCCGCACATCGTATTTTTCGCGGATAATCACGGCATAGCGGTCAATGTTGGCGACCGAGGGCACCATCTGCGTCAGCTTGAACAGATAGGTTTTCCCGTCCTTTTCCTCGAAAAAGGAGGTCTGCTTCAGCGCCTCCAGCACCGTGACAAAGTCCACGGTCTGGTTCAGGTTCATTTTTTCCACCATCACGCGGTAAATCGCCTGATGCTCCGGCAGATAAAAATGCTCCGGAATCAGCTTGTCCGCCACGCTGTTGAGGCTGGAGGGATCGATCAGCACCGCGCCGAGCACGGCCTGCTCCGCCTCCAGGCTGTAGGGCATATTCAGGCCGTCTCCGGCATTGTAGGTTTCCTGCATGGCTGTCCGATTCTCCTTATTCCGTCACCGAAACGGTGACCTCCGCCGTCACGCCCGAGCCGAGCTTCAGTCCCGCCGTATAGGAGCCAAAGGCCTTGATGTCCGCCATGTCGATCTTGCGGCGGTCAATCTCGACCCCGAACTGGCGGCGGATCTCCTCCGCCACCTCCTTGGCGGTCACCGAGCCGAACAGACGTCCGCCCTGCCCCGCCTTGGCGTGGAGCACAACGGTCTTGCCCTTCAGCGTCGCCGCGGCCTCCTCTGCCGCCTTCTTCTCCATATCCTTGTGATATTTGGCCGCATCCTCGCGGTTTTTCAGCTCATTCATCGCCTGCGCATCCGCCGGCACCGCCAGCTTGCGCGGCAGCAGAAAGTTGCGGGCATACCCGTCGGAAACATCCACGAGCTGCCCCTTCTTGCCCTGACCCTTTACATCCTGTGTCAAAATAACCTTCATATCCGTTTCCTCCCAACCTCAAGCCATCCGACAGACAGATCGGCCTGTAAATATATTCAGCTTTACAGCTCCTGCAGCCGTGCGGGCAGTGCCTGCTCACGCTCGGCAAGCCGCTCGGAGACCGCCTCCTTCAGGCGGCGCACCGCCTCCTCCAGCCCGGTATCCTTCAGATAAGCCCCGGCCATGGTCAGATGGCCCCCGCCCCCGAGGGATTCCATCACCAGCTGCACATTGAAATCTCCGTATGAGCGTGCGGAAATATTCACACCGCCGTTCTCCCGGAACAGGGCAAACGACGCCTCCACACCCTTGATGGAGAGTAGCTCGTTGGCGGCCTGCGAGGCGGCCACGCGCGTCTCGGTGCCGCTCTCCTCCGTACAGGCAATGACAGTATTTTTATAGACCTCCGCATGCGACATGATCTCCGTTTTGCGGCGGTAGAGCTCCATGCTGCCGGCAAACATCTTCTGTACGGATACCGTATCCGCACCGCGCTTGCGCAGGTAGGCGGCGGCCTCAAAGGTACGCACGCCGGCCTTCATGGAAAAGCTGCGGGTATCCAGCACCATGCCGGCCAGCAGCCCCTCCGCCTCCATCCGCGGCAGCGAGAACCCCTCCATATACTGGGCAAGCTCGGTCACCATCTCCGAAGCGGAGCTGGCATACGGCTCGTGGAAAAAGATGACGGCATTGTCGATGTGCTCAACCATCTTGCGGTGGTGGTCGATGACGGCCACCTGCCGCGCCGCCTGATACACGGCGGGAAATTCCAGCATACGTGGATTGTGCGTATCCGTCACAATCAGCAGCGTCTTGCCGGTCATCATCGCCAGGGCGCACTCCCCGTCGATAAACAGCTCCTGCCGCCCCTCGCGGTCATACCGCTCCAGCAGCTCTCCCGCGAGCGTAGTGTCCCGGTTGACTGCCACATAGGCCGGCTTCCCGAGCTCCCGTGCCATCACCGCGGCCGCAACGGCGGAGCCGACACAGTCCAGATCGGAAAAGCAGTGTCCCATGGTGATGACCAGGTCACTGCCGAGCATCAGCTCGCGCAGAGCAGAGGCAATCACGCGGGTACGCACCTTGGTGCGGCGCTCCACGCCGCGGGAAATGCCGCCGTAAAAATCGAACCCGTTCTGTGTGCGGACGGCGGCCTGATCGCCGCCGCGTCCCAGCGCCATCTCCAGAGCCTGACGCGCCATCTGCTCCGACGTGCGGAAATCCGCTCCCTGTCCGATACCGATGGACAGCGTAATCCCCGTAACGTCCCCCACCCGTTCCGCGCGCACGCGATCCAGAATGGAGAAGCGATCCTCCAGCATCTTCTGCAGATACCGATGCTCTACAACGACCAAAAAGCGGCCGGTATCGTACTTGCAGATCAATCCGCTGGTCTCTCCGATCCAATCCTCCAGCAGCGTCTCCACACGGCCCGCAATCTTGGCCCGTTCGCTGTCCCGCGCCGAGCCCACCAGTTCGTCCAGGTTATCTATGTAGACTGACAGCACGGCCGGACGGCTCGCCGTATACTCCTCGGCCATATGCCGCAGCTGTGTATCGTCCCAAAAATACAGCACCTGCAGCAGCGTTTCGCGCAAGGCGACCGTTTTATGCAGCACGGAGTAGCGGCGATCCCCCACCGCAGCCTCCGTCACGGCATCGGCCGACGCAAAATCCGGGACAGCCCCTCCGAACAGAGGTGCAATGCTTTCTCCGATCCGGTCTCCGCCGGACAGCACCTGCTCCCGGAACCGACGGTTATACCACAGAATCTCCCCTGACTCCGAGGCCGCCAACGCGGGAAACGGCGAGCTCTCCAGCTCCTCCTCATCCACCTGACGGAAATGCCGCGTCAGGCGTACCAGGCAGCGGGCAAGCCGCTGCCGCCTGACGGCGTAGCGCCAGACGGTGAGTCCGGCCGCCAAAACGGCGGCCGCGGCTCCGATCCAAAAAAGAAGCCGATCCGTAAACCACAGTGCCGTCAGCGCAAACAGCGCCACCAGCCATACCGCCGTCAGGGCCACATCCCATGACCAGATTTTCTGTTTTTCCTTCTTCATCGGAAGCTCCCTCCCTGTCCTCTCGGTCGGCCCGGCCTTCGGACATCATCAGACATCCATGATAATCGGCAAAATCATCGGGCTGCGCTTGGTCCGCTGGAACACCAGCCGCGACACCTCGTCACGCACTCTCGTTTTCATCATGGTCCAATCGTGGGAATGCGTATGGCAGCACTCCTCCAGCACACGGCGCGCCGCCTCGCGCATCTCCTCAATCAGCGGCTCCGCCTCCCGCACATACACAAAGCCGCGGGACACAATATCCGGGCCGGAGACCAGCTCTCCGATCAGCGCATCGATGGAGGCCACCACCACGATCAGTCCGTCCTCCGCCAGATGCTTCCGGTCGCGCAGCACAATGCTACCGACGTCCCCGATACCGAGGCCGTCCACCAGCACCTTGCCCGCCTGCACGGTCTCCGAAATCTCCATTTTATCCGGTGTCAGCGAGACCACATTGCCGATATCCGCAATCAGAATATGCTTGCCGTCCATACCCATCGCCTTGGCCAGACTGGCATGGCGCTGCAGATGCTTCTGCTCTCCGTGCACCGGGATAAAATAGCGGGGCTTGACCAGTCCGTGGATAATCTTGAGCTCCTCCTGGCAGGCGTGTCCCGAGGTGTGCACATCGTACATCTTCTCGTAAACCACGTCGCAGCCGTGGAGCAGCAGCTCGTTGACGACACGGCCCACCGCCTTTTCGTTGCCGGGAATCGGCGTGGCCGAAATGATGATATAGTCGTCCGGCCCCACAACCACCTGTCGGTGATCCGAAAACGCCATCCGCGTCAGGGCGGACATCGGCTCGCCCTGGCTTCCCGTGGTGATGATGGTCAGCTTGTTCTTCGGATACTGATGAATCTGATCGATATCGATCAGCAGCCCGTCCGGTACGTTCAGATAGCCGAGCTCCGTGGCAATATTGACGAAATTGATCATACTGCGTCCGGATACGGCCACCTTGCGCTTGTCGTGCGCCGAGGCGTTCAGAATCTGCTGAATCCGGTTCAGGTTGGAGGAGAAGGTGGCGATAATGATCCGCTTTTTCTCCGCCTTCTGGAACAGATTGGAGAAGCTCTCTCCGACCACGCGCTCGCTCGGCGTATAACCGGGGCGCTCCGCATTGGTGGAATCTGCCAGCAGCGCCAGCACGCCCTCATTGCCGAGATCTCCGAACCGTGCGAGATCGATCATCTTGCCGGTAATCGGCGTGCAGTCAATTTTAAAGTCGCCCGTGTGTACGATATAGCCGAGCGGCGTCTTGATGCCGAGCCCCACGGCATCGGGGATCGAGTGGTTGACGCCGATAAATTCGACCGACATCTGTCCGAAGCGCACGACGTCGCCGGGGGCCACCTCCCTGAGTTGCACCTTGCCGGACAGTCCGTGCTCCTTGAGCTTGGAATCCACCAAAGCCAGCGTCAGCCGCGTCCCGTAGATCGGGAGATTGACCTGCTTGAGCAGGTACGGCAGACCGCCGATATGATCCTCATGCGCATGCGTCAGCACAATACCGCGGATACGGTCCTTGTTCTTCTCCACATAGGTAAAATCCGGCAGCACGATGTCCACGCCCAGCATATCGCTGTCCGGGAAGGCCATGCCGCAATCGATCAGCAGAGCATCCTTGTCATACTCCACCATCGTGATATTCTTGCCGATCTCGTTCAGACCGCCCAAAAACGTGATTTTCACCGGGGTGACAGGGGAATTCTTCTTCCCCTGCCCGCGTCCGCCGCTCCGGCGCTGTACCGGACGCTTTCCGTCACGCGGCTGCCGGCGCTCGGCGGTGCCCTCCGTTTTCTGCAAAGCCGACTCCTTCTGCGAAACCGGCTCTCTGTTCTGCGCCGCCGATTTCCCCTTTTTCCCGGACGCGGCCCCGTTTTTCGGGGTCTGAGCCGGCTGCTTGTTGTCCTGCGCTGCGGCGGGTCTCCGGCCCTGCCGTCTGCGGGGCTGCTGTGCGGGTGCCTCCCGCAGCTCTGTTGTTTCTTTTTCCTTGTCGTTTGGTTTCAATGAATGGTTCCTCCGTTTCAAAATCATGCGGAAGCAAACCCGCCGACGGATACCTCTGCACCGTCCGGGTCCTGCCTCCTTATGTAAAATAAAAAAAGTTTCAGACTTCCGTGCCCTGCCGCCGGCAGGCTCTGCGTGCCGGCCTCTCGGCCAGAGCGCACCGCGTCCGGGCACGCATACCGCACAAAGCCGGAATCCCCGGACAAGACGGGGCCACCCGGCCGACGGCTGCAGACACCGCTGCGGCCGCTTGCGGTATGTTTCACATGGAATGTATAAGACCAAGCCATCCGGGTACCCGCCGCTTCAAAAACGGCATATTTCCCCCCGTCCGGTTTGTCTCATCCCTTGCCATACAATAGTATGGCCGCGTTCTTCGGCTTTCCGGACAAAAAGCCCTCTCGTTTCCGATCAAAAATTTTCGGCAAGCCGCGTGAATCAGCGTGCGCGGCACTCGACCGAGGCCTACCGGCACATGGCGGGCGGAGGGGGTACAAAGCCGATTCCCGCGCGGCCCTGCCGAAAAAACGATGGATTTTCGATTGCTTTGTCTGTTCTCCGGGTCTCACCGGAGCCAATGTCAACCGGAAGCTGCGGCGGGAGCGGCCCCTCCGGTTGTTCATTCTGTAGGATGAATGCCTGGGATAAAAATACAAATGCCATATTACGTCATTTCTAAGTATATCCAAAAAACAGTCAAATGTCAACCGTCTGACGGCGGTTTCCCGCGGCCGATTCCGTTTCTTCTCCCTCACACCTGCGAAAAAGGCCGCAAAATGCCGGATTCTGTCCTTCCTCCGCCCCGCAAAAAAATCAGGGATCCATGGCCCCTTGAGAGGGTCATGAATCCCTGCCTGTCCGGTTGATACCCAACCGGTTCTGCAAGCTGTGATGAGAATCGGGAGATTTACTGCTCGGACGGAGCGGCTTTTTCCGACTTCTTGAGCATGACGTTTGCCAGGATGCCGAGGATCAGCGCGCAGGCAACGGTCCGAATGGTGACCGCGCCGAAGCGGCGCACCGCCTCCCAGGGAAAGACCCGGTCCTCCTCCCGGCCCAGCAGGCCAAACAGCCGCAGGCGCCCCGGCAC
>URYX01000041.1 GCA_900552225.1 uncultured Oscillospiraceae bacterium
CCATTGCCAAGATTTATCTGACCGTGATCCGCGGAACGCCGGTGATGATTCAGCTGCTGCTGATTTACTACGGCGTGTTTTCCGCCGTGAAGATCGACAAGCTGGTGGTGGCCATCTTTGCCTTCGGCATCAACTCCGGCGCCTATGTGGCGGAGATTGTGCGGTCGGGCATTATGGCGGTGGATGCTGGGCAGATGGAGGCGGGGCGCTCGCTCGGTCTCGGCTATGTGCAGACGATGTGGTACATCATCATGCCGCAGGCCTTCAAAAACGTGCTGCCGGCTCTCGGCAACGAGTTTATCGTGCTGCTGAAGGAGACCTCGGTGGCCGGCTACATCGGTCTGGAGGACCAAGGGCGGCGACGTCATCCGGAGTCAGACCTTCTCCGCCTTTATGCCGCTGATTGCGGTGGCGCTGATCTATCTGGCCTTTGTCATGCTGCTCAGCGCCGGTGTCGGCAAGCTGGAGAGGAGGCTGAAGAACAGTGACCGATAAGACGGAAATGACGGCGGACGCAGCCATGCAGCCGGAGGAATGCCTCATCCGGGTCGAAAATCTGCAGAAATCCTTCGGCAAGCTGGAGGTGCTGAAGGGAATTCATCTGGAAATCCGCAAGGGCGAGGTGGTAGCCATCATCGGCCCGTCCGGCTCCGGAAAATCCACCCTGCTGCGGTCGCTCAACCTGCTGGAGGAGCCGACCGGGGGACATATCTATTTTGAGGGCGTGGACATTACCGACCGGAAGGTGGACATCAACGTGCACCGCCGGAAGATGGGTATGGTGTTTCAGCAGTTCAATCTGTTCCCGCATATGACGGTGCTGCGGAATATGACGCTGGCTCCCATCAAGCTGCTCAAGCTCAGCGAGGCGGAGGCGAAGGAGCGGGCGCTGTCCCTGCTCGACCGCGTGGGGCTGAAGGACCGTGCGGATGCCTATCCGTCGCAGCTGTCGGGCGGTCAGAAGCAGCGGGTGGCCATTGTGCGTGCGCTGTGTATGCAGCCGGACGTGCTGTTGTTTGACGAGCCGACCTCGGCCCTCGATCCCGAGATGGTGGGCGAGGTGCTCGATGTGATGCGCTCTTTGGCGGACAGTGGGATGACCATGGTGGTGGTGACGCACGAAATGGGCTTTGCCCGGGAGGTGGCGTCGCGGGTGCTGTTCATGGATGAGGGGATCATTCAGGAGCAGGCGGAGCCGCGTGCGTTTTTCGAGAATCCCCAAAATCCGCGTCTGCGGGACTTCCTGTCCAAGGTACTGTAAGCCGGATGTTCTGTCGATACCTCGCTATATGTGAGAACCCCCGCGGGAGGCCGAGGTCTCCCGCGGGGGTTCCGAGCTTGTCAAAAAATCTGTTTTTGACAAGCTCGGAGGCTGTCTGAAAGGCTGCAGGGACAGGGCCTATCTTCACAGGAGATGCCGCAGATAGGCAGGAGACCGGAAATGGTCCCCGGCATAGCATGGGGCGGCACTGTACACCAACCTGCGGTTGAAAACAATACGACTTTTTGGCGGTAGTGTGGACAGGAAATGTACGGAGGGGGCTTTGATAAAAGCTCTTGACAGACGGCGGCCGAGGGGGTACAATAAAACCGACATCTGCAAGTGCGCACCTGTCAGAAACTCGTGAAACAGGATACAGAGGAAAGCCGGACGCAGAGACGCAGAGCGGAGCCTCCACCGAGCGGTGGACGGCGGTCTCTGCGTTTTTTTGTGAGGGTAAGGGGGAATACGATGGAACACAGTATTGAAATCGAAGGACTCAACAAATCCTTCGGCAGCGTGAGGGCAGTGCACGACCTGTCCTTTCACGTGAAAACGGGAGAGCTGTTCGCGTTTCTGGGCGTCAACGGTGCCGGAAAATCGACCACCATCTCCATTCTGTGCGGTCAGCTGCGCAAGGACAGCGGCCGGGTCACGGTTTGCGGAGAGAGCGTGGACGGCGACCTCGGCAAAATCACCCGCCGTCTCGGGGTGGTATTTCAGGATTCTGTGCTGGATCAGGTGCTGAGCGTGCGGGACAATCTGCAGAGCCGTGCGGCCCTGTACGGCATCACCGGTGCGGCCTTCCGCGAGCGGATGGGGGAGCTGGCACGGCTGCTGGATTTTGAAAATCTGCTCGGCCGGACGGTCGGCAGGCTGTCCGGCGGACAGCGCCGCCGCATCGACATCGCCCGCGCTCTGCTGCACCGGCCGGAAATCCTCATTCTGGATGAGCCGACAACGGGCCTCGACCCGCAGACGCGGCGGCTTTTGTGGAATGTGGTGCAGGATCTGCGCCGCCGGGAGAAAATGACGGTATTCCTCACCACGCATTACATGGAGGAGGCGGCCGATGCGGATTATGTGGTGATCCTCGACAGCGGAAGCATTGCCGCCGAGGGCACACCGCTGCAGCTGAAAAATACCTATACGGGCGACTTTATCACGCTGTACGGCGTGACGGAGGAGCAGGCCGCGGTGCTCGGGATGCCGTGCGAGACGCTGCGGGATGCCGTGCGGGTGTCGGTGCCGGATACCGCGGCGGCGACACAGATGATCATGGTGCATCCGGAGCTGTTTACGGATTATGAGATCACCAAAGGGAAGATGGACGATGTTTTCCTGGCGGTGACCGGCAAAAAGCTGGGAGGTGAGGAGCAATGAAGGGACTCGGTAACCTGATCCGGAGAAACTGCAAGCTGTTTTTCAAGGACAAGGGGATGTTTTTCACTTCGCTGATCACCCCTGTCATTCTGCTTGTGCTGTATACCACCTTTTTGGCGGGTATTTACCGCGACAGCTTCCGCGGTGCGCTGCCGGAGACGATGGCCGTCAGCGCCTCGCTGATCAACGCCACCGTGGGGGGACAGCTGGTTTCCTCTCTGCTGGCGGTGAGCTGCGTGACGGTGGCGTTCTGCTCCAACCTGCTGATGGTGCAGGATAAGGTGAGCGGCGCGCGGCGCGATTTGAGCGTGACGCCGGTGAAGCGCTCCACGCTGGCCATCGGCTATTTCGGTGCCTCGGCGCTGACGACACTCGCCATCAACGGTGTCGGGCTCGGAGCCTGCCTGCTGTATCTGGCCAAAACGGGATGGTACCTGTCGGTCGGAGACGTGCTTCTGCTGCTGTCGGATGTGGTGCTGCTGACGCTGTTCGGGGTGGCCCTGTCCTCCTGTATCCATTTCTTCCTTTCCACCGGCGGGCAGGCCTCCGCGGTGGGCACCGTCGTCAGTGCGGGCTACGGCTTTATCTGCGGGGCCTATATGCCGATCTCCAACTTCTCGGAGGGGCTGCAGAGGGTGCTGTCCTTTTTGCCCGGTACCTACGGCACGAGCCTGCTGCGCAACCATGCGCTGCGCGGGGTGTATGCCGAGATGGAGGCGGTCGGGTTTCCGTCGGAGGTAATCGAGGGGATCCGCGATTCGGTGGACTGCAACCTCTATTTCTTCGGGAATAAGGTGGAGCTTCCGGCCATGTATGCGGTGCTGGCCGGTTCGGTGATTTTGCTGACGGCCCTGTATGTGGGGATTCATCAATGGAAAACGCGCAGAGCCTGACGGGTGCTGCGGAGAGAAAGGAAACGGAGCTATGCTGAAGATTGAGCATCTGACCAAGCGCTACGGGGAGAAAACGGCGGTGGACGACCTGTCGCTGCATATTGCCCCCGGCGAGATTTACGGGTTTATCGGCCATAACGGAGCGGGCAAGACCACGACGCTGAAGGCGACGGCCGGCATTCTGCCCTTTGAGGAGGGGGAGATTACGGTCGGCGGACTCTCGATCCGTCAGGATCCCCTGTCGTGCAAGCGGCAGATGGCCTACATTCCGGATAACCCCGACCTGTATGAGTTCATGACCGGAATCCGCTATCTGAATTTTATTGCGGATATTTTCGGCATCGGCGCCGCCGAGCGGCAGGAGCGGATCCGGGAGCTTGCCGGTCGCTTTGAGCTGACGCAGGACCTGGCACAGCCGATTGCCGCCTATTCGCACGGCATGAAGCAGAAGCTGGCCATTATTGCGGCCTGGCTGCATGAGCCGAAGCTGATTCTCATGGACGAGCCGTTTGTCGGGCTTGATCCCAAGGCTGCCCATCTGCTGAAGGGTATGATGCGGGAGGTCTGCGACAACGGCGGCGCCATCTTCTTCTCCACGCACGTGCTGGAGGTCGCGGAAAAGCTGTGTGACAAGGTGGCCATTATCAAGGGCGGCCGCCTCATTCGCTCGGGCACCATGGAGGAGGTCAAGGGCGACGACACCCTCGAGGATGTGTTCCTGGAGCTGGAGGAAGAATCATGCTGAAAACTCTGCTGAAAAAGCAGCTGCTGGAGATCAACCGCAGCTTCTTTTTGAATCCCAAGACCGGAAAGAGCCGCGGCCGGGCCGGCAGCATCCTGTGGATTGTCCTGTATGCGGTGCTGGTGGTCGGTGTGCTCGGCGGACTGTTTGTGTGGGTCTCCTCCCAGCTGTGCACCGCCATGACGGGACTTGGGCTGGACTGGCTGTATTTTACCGTTCTCGGACTGATGGCCGTGGCCCTCGGCGTATTCGGCAGCGTGTTCAATACGTATGCCGGGCTGTATCTGGCCAAGGATAACGACCTGCTGCTGTCGATGCCGATCCCCGTGCGGTATATTCTGATGTCCCGTCTGCTCGGGGTTTATCTGATGGGCCTGCTGTTTTCGGGCGTGGTGATGATTCCGGCGGCCGCAGTCTACGCGGTGCAGGGTGCCTGCACCGCGGCCACGCTGCTCGGCGCGGTTTTGTCGGTGCTGGTCGTTTCGCTGACCGTGCTGATTCTGTCCTGCTTGCTCGGCTGGGTGGTGGCGCAGATCAGCCGCCGCCTGAAAAACAAGAGCTTCATCACCGTTCTGGCCTCGCTGGCATTTCTGGCGGTGTATTATCTGTTCTATTTCCGGGCAACCGAGCTGCTCGGTGCCCTGGTGGAAAATGCGACGAGCGTCGGCGGCACCATCCGGAGAGCGGCCTATCCGCTCTATGCCTTCGGACAAATGGGTGCCGGAAACCTGTGGGCGGCACTGGCGGTGACGGCGGCTGTGCTGCTGCTGACCGTGCTGACCTGCTATGTGCTGTCGCGCGGCTTCCTGAAGCTGGCAACCGCCTCCGTCGGCACCGGCCGGGCGGTCTACCGGGAACGGGAGGCGAAGGTACGCAGCGTGGACGGTGCCCTGCTGCAAAAGGAGCTGCGCCGCTTTATCGCCAGCCCCACCTATATGCTGAACTGCGGCCTGGCTACGCTGCTGCTGCCGGCGGCGGCCATTGCGCTGCTGCTGAAGGGAGGCTGGCTGGCGGAGCTTCTGAACCCGCTGTTTGAGCCGGATACGGGAGCCGTTGCGGTGCTGGCGATAACGGCGATCGAGTGGCTTGCCGCCTCCAATATCATCAGCACACCGTCCGTCTCCCTGGAGGGCAAAAGCCTGTGGCTGATACAGTCACTGCCGGTGACGCCGTGGCAGGTGCTGCGCGCCAAGCTGTCGCTGCATCTGCTGCTGACGGAGATTCCGACCTTTGTGTGTGCGCTCTGCGCCGTTCTCGTGCTGGCCCCCTCCGTGCCGACAGCACTGCTCGGGGTGCTGATGCCGTGTCTCTGCGTGCTGCTGTCGGCGGAGCTGGGACTGGCACTGGATCTGCGCAAGCCCAATCTGACCTGGAGCAACGAGGTGACCCCCATCAAGCAGAGCATGAACGTGATGCTGACGCTGTTCGGCGGATGGATGTATACCGCCCTGTTTGCCGTGGGATACTTCACGGTCGGGGCGGTGCTCGGGGCGGCCGGCTATATGGCGGTGTTCGGCGTGCTGTCCGCGGCGCTGTCGCTGCTTCTGTACCGCTGGCTGAAGCATACGGGAGCGGCGAAGCTCGCGGCGCTGTAAGCCGTCGGTGCATTGTCTCTGAAGCCCTATAAAAACGGAAATAAGCCCGCCGCGGTGCTCCTTCGGTCGGGGGCCCGCGGCGGGCTTGACTTTTTGCGCGTTGCTGTGCTAAAATGTGCGCAGACTGACAGGAAAAGGGAGGGGCTGCGGATGTTTGTACGGCACGGCATCCGTCAGATGCGGCGCACGTGGCGGAAAACCCTGCTGTTGCTGCTGCTGCTGACGGCGCTTCTTACGGTGCTGCTGGCGACCAGCCTCGGCATGAGCCATGCCCTGCGCCGGACGCTGCAGCGCTGCCGGGAGGATTATGTGACGGTGGGGGTTGCGGAATATATCGGACCGGAGTATCCGACGCTGAAAACCGTGGACGCGCCGCTGAAGAATGCCGCCGCGGCGCTGGCCGCGCAGGTGGCGCAGGAGCCGGATATTCTGCGCTATGAGCCGACGCGGACGGCCTTCGGTTATATCGAAGGAACGGTGCGCCGCCTGTGGCCGAATGCCGCCGGGGAGCGGGCCGTGCTGGCTGCCGTCAACCGCGGCTATAACGAGGAAATCGGCGGCTATTATATGGTGGTGCGGGAGGCCCTGTTTTCCGACCGTGATGTGAATCGCAAAATGATCTTCGTGGACGCGGGGGACCGCGTGCTGGAGACGGACCATGTCTATCTGTTTTACGGCACCTATTTTTACAACGGGGCGTATACCAGCATCGGAATCGAAGCGTATGAGCCGGATGCGGCCGAGCCGACCGACTGTGTGGATGTGACGGAGGGGGACGGCTACCGCATACCGGAATCGAGCGTGTTCCACTCGATTGCCGCCACCTGTACCGTGGCGAATCTCGGCCTGACCGTGTGGGCCACCGATGCGCCGGAGGAGCTGTTCCCGTTTCAGCAGGAGGAGCTGCGCCTGACTGAGGGCAGCTTTGCGCTCGGGGAGGACGGCTGCCTGATTGCGGCGCCGCTGGCCCGCCAGCTCGGCTGCACGGTGGGGGATTCTCTGTCGCTGGCCACGGTGTACCGCAAGGGTCAGCTGCCGCAGGAGAGCTATGACAGCCGCGTCGGCTTTGATGCCGAGCGCACCTATCGGGTGGCGGGCATTTTCGAGGGGAACGAGGAGCGTTTCGGGACGGTCTTTGTGCCCTCGGCCTCGGTGGCCGGAGCGGGGCTGAATTCCTATACGCTCGGGCAGATTCGTTTCCCGAACGGACGGGCGGAGGAGATTCTGTCCCGCCTGACGCTGCCGGAGGGAGTGCGCGTGACGGTGTACGATCAGGGCTTTGCCGCCGTCGAGCGCTCGCTGTCGGATATGCTGCGCCTGATGACGGTGATTGCCGCCGTCTGTCTGGCGGCGGGGGCCGCCCTGGTGATTCTGCTCGGCTATCTGCTGGTCTACCGGCAGCGCGGCCTCGGCTGGACCATGTACCGCCTGGGCTGCTCCTACGGCAATATTCTGACCTATTATATGGCGGGCATGGCGGTGGTGGCCCTTCCGGCCGCGGCGATCGGCTTCGGCCTCAGCCTGTGGACGGGCCGCCTGCTGACCCGCCTGCTGGCGCAGTCTCTGCAGGCGGGGGCCGCCGCAGAGCTGCGGTTCAGCAGTGCGGCTCTGTCGGTGGCGCGCTCCTCGGACGGCGTAATGACGCCTCCGGGAGCGGCGGTGCTGCTGGCCATTGCGGCGGCCACTGCCGCGGCAGCGCTGCTGTCCTGTCTGATGTTCTGCGCTCTGTCCGTTCGTCCGCACCGCGCCCGCCGCCGCATACGGCGCGGAGGCCGCCGTGCGGGCCGTACTCAGTCGCTGCGCGGAGGCGCTGCCCGTTATGCATGGCTGTCGGTGGTGCGCGGCGGGGTGCGTTCGCTGCTGCCGGCGGCGGTGGCTCTGTGTGCCGCAGTGCTGTTTTTCCGGCTGTCGGGGGTGCTGCTGCAGTATGAGGACGGTCTGCGGACGCTGCGCGGGAGCAGCTCGGTACGCGGCAATTTCACCGACCTGTACGGGCAAAAGACGGGAGATCTGAGCATTACGGAGTTCGCGGTGCGCGACCTTGCCTCCATGGACGGCATCGACCGCATCGCGCTGACCTATACCTTCCACTATGAATTTGTCTATGTTCTGAAGGAGGACGGAACGCGCACGGGCACGGGCCTGCGCACTTATCCAGCGGGCTCCTTCGGGCAGGAGACCTATTTGGAGCACCTGAGGTCGTGCGACCGGCTGGTGCTGACCAACAGTCTGCGGGATGCTCCCGAATTTCTTTACAGCCATGGGGTCGAGATCACCTATGCGGACGGATATGACGATACCCTGTTTACCGCGCCGCCGGGGGAGGAGTCGGTCTGCGTGCTGCCCACCGCCCTGATGGAGCGGTACGGGATTGCGCTCGGTGATCGGGTGTGGCTGGAGGTGCTGCTGGATGCGGAGGCCGACGGAGATTCCATCGAGGAGATGGTGTTCCGTGTGGTGGGCAGCTTTGCCCAGGCCGGCAGCGACAACAACATTTATCTGCCGCTGTCGCTGATCGAACAGGATGATACCTCCGATATGCAACATGCCGGCTGGATGACGATGCAGCCGCGGTCTGTTGAGGAGTTTCGGACGGAGACGCGCAGCGGTCTTTTGGTGGACGGCTTCCGCCTGCTGCGGCACGGGGCCGGAACCTACCATTCCGCCACTTTCACGGTGCCGGACTGCACGAAGCTGCCCGCCGTGCGGGAGGCTTTTGCCGAAAAACACTATTCGCAGGTGGGCAAGCCCGACCAAAACCGCACCTATGTGGTGCTGCAGGATGCGGCCTATCTGCAAACCGAGCGGACGGCGGCCCAGCGTCTTTGGTATATGCAGGCGCTGTTTCCGATGGTGTACGGGCTGACGGAGGGACTCGGGCTGCTGCTGGCGTTTCTGCTGACGGGGCTGCGGCGGCGGGAGCTGCAAATCATGCGCAGCGTCGGAACGCCGCCCCGCACCGCGCGGTGCAGTCTCTGGCTGGAGCAGGCATTCCTCTGTCCCGCGGGGGTCTTGCTCGGGACGCTGCCGGCGGCCGCTCTCGGATGGTGGACGGTGGCGGGAGCGCTGCTCTCGGCCGGCTTCGCGGCGGCCTGGCTGTTCGGAACGTGGGCCGCGCTGCGGGGAGCTGCGGGCCGCACAATGCACAGAGGAGGTTGACGGAAATGACGATGATGGAGCTGCGGAAGGTGGAGTTTTCCTACCGGGGAGGACAGCCGGTGCTGCGGGGAGTGGATGCCGTGTTTGAGAGCGGCCGCTTCTATGCGCTGGTCGGCAAGTCGGGAGCGGGGAAAAGCACGCTGCTGTCGCTGATGGCGGGCCTGGAACGGCCGACCGCGGGGGAGATTCTGCTGGAGGGAGAATCGATCCTGCATATGGATCCGAACGAATACCGCCGCCGGAGAATTTCGGTGATTTACCAGGATTTTGCGCTGTTTCCGATGCTGACCGTGCTGGAAAATATTCTGTATCCGATGGAGCTGTGCCGTGTGCCGGCCGAGCGTGCGCTGCAGGAGGCCGAGAGCCTGGCAGCCAAGGTGGCGCTGCCGCAGAAGCTGTGGCATTCCTACCCGACGCAGATCAGCGGCGGGGAGCAGCAGCGGGTGGCCATTGCCCGCGGGCTGACCATGAACCGTCGGCTGATGCTGGCGGATGAGCCGACCGGCAACCTGGACAGCGAAAACAGCGATATTGTCATTGATCTGCTGCAGCGCCTGGCCCATGAGGAGCAGCGCTGCGTGATTGCGGTGACGCATGACCTGTCGGTCATGGACCGCGCCGACACGGTGTACCGCCTGGTGGACGGCCGCCTGACCCCCCGCTGAGCAGAGGCTTTACACGTTCATAAAGAATCTGATTTCCGGAGCCGCGGGGCGCTTTTGAGATAAAGAGCATCCCGCGGCTTTTATGGCATTTGTCCTTTGCAACATCAAATTTTTGCGACTTTTTGCGGGGGCAGACTTTACTTTTTGGCTTTAATATGCTACAATCATAAAAACGTTTGTCCAAAGGAGTTTTGGTGTCATGAGAGCAATTGTAACGGTAATCGGCCCCGACCGCGTGGGAATTATCGCCTCGGTGTGCACGGCATTGGCCGATTGCGGTGTGAATATCATCGATATCAGCCAGACCGTCATGAAGGAGTTCTTCACGATGACGATGCTGGTGGATACGCAGACGGCGACGGCTTCCTTTGACGGGATCCGCCAGGCCCTGCTGCAAAAAGGGGAGGAGCTCGGGCTTTCCATCCGGATTCAGAACGAAGATATTTTCAATGCCATGCATAAGATCTGAGGTGGAATCATGCTGAATCATCACGACATTCTGCAGACGATCGACATGATCGATCATCAGCACCTCGATATCCGGACGGTGACCATGGGCATCTCTCTGCGCGACTGTGCCCATTCCAATCCCGAAATCTGCGCACAGAAGATTTACGATAAGATTACCCGGAGCGCGGAGCGGCTGGTGCCGACGGCGGAGGCCATTGAGCGGGAGCTCGGTATCCCGATCGTCAACAAGCGTATTTCAGTGACGCCGATTGCCCTTGTGGCGGAGGCCTGCGAGACGGAGGATTATGTTCCCTTTGCCGCTGCGCTCGACCGCGCGGCCAAGACGTGCGGGGTCAATTTCATCGGCGGCTTTTCAGCACTGGTGCATAAGGGCTTTACGGAGGGAGACCGCCGGCTGATCCGGTCGATTCCCCGGGCTCTGGCGGAGACCGAGCTTGTCTGCTCCAGCGTCAATGTGGCGACCACCCGCGCCGGCATCAACATGGACGCGGTAGCGCTGATGGGCCGGATCGTCAAGCAGACGGCGGAGCTGACCGCCGACCGAGACGGACTCGGCTGTGCCAAGCTGGTGGTGTTTGCCAATGCCGTGGAGGACAACCCCTTTATGGCGGGCGCATTCCACGGTGTCGGGGAGCCGGAGCGTGTCATCAATGTGGGCGTGTCCGGTCCGGGTGTGGTCTGCCACGCGCTGCAGCAGGTCAAGGGGAAGCCGTTTGATGTGGTGGCCGATGTGATCAAAAAGACGGCGTTCCGTGTTACCCGTATGGGACAGCTGGTCGCGGAGGAGGCCTCCGCGCGGCTCGGCGTGCCGTTCGGAGTGGTCGATCTGAGTCTGGCGCCGACTCCGGCAGTGGGTGACAGCGTGGCCCGCATTCTGGAGGAAATGGGTCTGGAGGTGTGCGGAACACACGGCACCACCGCGGCTCTGGCCATGCTGAACGACGCGGTGAAAAAGGGCGGCGTTATGGCGTCCGGACACGTCGGCGGTCTGTCCGGAGCGTTTATTCCGGTGTCGGAGGACGAGGGAATGATCGCGGCGGCCGCTTCCGGCGTGCTGCAGCTCGATAAGCTGGAGGCAATGACCTGTGTCTGTTCGGTGGGACTCGATATGATCGCCGTGCCCGGAGACACGACCGCGGAGACGATCTCCGCCGTCATTGCCGACGAGGCCGCCATCGGTGTCATCAACAACAAGACGACGGCGGTGCGGCTGATTCCGGCCCCCGGAAAAACGGTGGGGGATACGGTGGAGTTCGGCGGACTCTTGGGCAGTGCGCCCGTGATGCCGCTGCATGCGGAGAGTGCGGCGGAGTTTATCGCCCGCGGCGGGCGGATTCCCGCGCCGCTGCACAGTCTGCGCAACTGAGAGAAAACGGCAGGGCCTGTCCGTTCTGACGGCAGGCACCGCCCCGGAAAAGAGAACCCGCCGTCATCCGGCCTTCTTGGCCTGATGACGGCGGGTTCAGACTGTCAAAAAAGTCCGCAGGCCGCAAAAGCAATATAATGCCAAGAAAGAA
>URYX01000042.1 GCA_900552225.1 uncultured Oscillospiraceae bacterium
CTCTGATCGTGGGATATTTTGAGGATGAGGAGCCGTCGGGCGGCCGGCAGTACCTGCTGGTCTGCAACAAGGACTACGAGCGGGAGGCGGACGGAGAGCTGCAGCTGGATCGTCCCTATGAGGTATCCTTCCTGGATGAGGATACGGGAGATACGGTGTCGGTCGGTGTGACGGACAGCCTTCCGCTGCATCTCGGACGCGGCGAGGGCCGACTTTGGATCTTGAAGAAATGACGGAGGAACGCGGTATGGAACAGGAAGTGCTTTCTTTTGCGGCGGAGGAGCTGCAGCGCTATTGCCGCTTGATGGATGCACAGGGCGTGCCGGAGATTGCCCTGTCGGTGGAGGCCGCCGTCTGCCCGGCCGACGGCGATCCGGCGCTGGATGATGCCTACCGCATCGCCGTGGAAAACGGACGGGGCGCGATTGAGGGCAGCAATGCCCGCAGCGTTTTGCTCGGCGTGTATGCGTTCCTGCGTGCGGCGGGCTGCCGCTTCCTGCGGCCCGGTGCGGAGGGGGAAAGCATTCCGAAGCGGCCGCTGCGTGAGGTGTCGGTGCACCTGAGCGAAACGGCATCCCACCGCTACCGCGGCTTCTGTATCGAGGGCGCGGTCAGTCGGGAAAACGTGCGGGATATGATCGATTGGATGCCGAAGCTCGGCTTCAATCTGTATTTTATTCAGTTCCGGGAGGCCCATATCTTTTTTGAGGAATGGTATACCCACGTTTTCAACGAATTTCTGCCCGCCGAGCCGTATACGGTGGAGGATTCGCGGCGCATTGTGCGCGGACTCGGAGAGGAAATCCGTCGGCGCGGGCTGCATTACCATGCCGTGGGGCACGGCTGGACCTGCGAGAGCGTCGGCTATGCCTCGACGGGCTGGCACAGTGCGGACAATGCCGCCATCCCGGATACAGTGCGGCCTCTGCTGGCACAGGTGAACGGGAAGCGGGAGTTTTTCGGCGGGATTCCCATCAATACGCAGCTGTGCTATTCCAATCCCGAGGTACGGGAGCGTATGGCACAGGAGATTGCCCGCTATGCGGAGGAAAATCCGGGAAAAGAGGTACTGCACATCTGGCTGGCCGATAACTTCAACAACAGCTGTGAGTGCGAGAACTGCCAAAAGGCCCGCCCGGCCGATTTCTATATCCGCATGCTCAACCGTGCGGACGAGCTGCTGACGCAAAGGGGGCTGCCGACCCGCCTGGCATTCATCGTGGCCTACGATCTGCTGTGGACACCGCTGAGGGAGCGCTTCAGAAATCCGTCGCGCTTTCTGATGATGTTTGCTCCGATTACCCGTACCTATCGGAGACCGTACCATGAGCCCGGAGAACCGGACTGTCTGCCGAAGCCGTATACCCGCAACCGACTGCAGCTGCCGGAGAGTGCGGCGGAAAATCTGGTGTATCTGAGGGAGTGGCAGAGGCTGTTTCCGGGGGACTGCTTTGTGTTCGATTACCACATGATGTGGGATCTGCACAAGGATCATGCACAGCTGGCGTTGTCCCGGGTCCTGTTCCGCGATCTGGAGCTGCTGCGGGAGCTGGGGCTGAACGGTTATATCGGCTGCCAGCTGACACGCTCGTTTTTCCCGTCGGGCTTCTGTAATTATCTGATGGGGCGCAAGCTCTTTGACCGCACGCTGTCCTATGAAGCGCTGCAGAAAGAATACTTTGAAGCAGCCTACGGAGAGCACTGGCAGGATGCGTGGAAATTCCTTTCGGAAATTTCGGAGGGGCTGAGCTGGGCCTATGACCGCGGGGAGCTGTCCATTCACGACCGGGCGGCAGCCGAGCGGTTCCGCGAGACACCGGAGCGGCTGTATGCCTACCAGCCCCTGCTGAGTCTGCGCCGGGAGCAGGCCTCCGAGGCGTGTGTGAAGAAGCAGTGGGAGTTTTTGCTGGAGGCCTCTGAAATTTACGCGGAGCTGGCCTTGGTGCTGTACCATAAGGCGGAGGGCCTGCCGACGGAGCAGGTGCTGACGCAGTTTGAGCTGTTCCGGGCCAATCTGTGCCGGCGGGAGGCGAGGCTGCAGAGCGTGTTTGACCTCTGTTCCTTTATTCTGATTGTGCAGACCATTGTCCGGAAAGAGGAAAACGAAGCCATTGCCTTTGATGAAAAAGCCTGACAGGTCATCGGTTCCGGCTTTTATTTTGAACTACGGGAGAGAAACTCATGAATGTAAGCTATCCGGAGTATAACAGGCGCCTGATCGGGTGCTTTATGGGCAAATGCATCGGCGGAACCCTGGGAATGCCCTATGAGGGGGAGGAGCGGCTGCTGAATCTGACCTATTATGATCCGGTTCCGACCGAGATGGTGGCCAACGACGACCTGGATCTGCAGGTGGTCTGGCTGGAAAGCATCCGGCGGCACGGGTTCCCGATCCATCGCCGGTATCTGGCCAAGGCGTGGACGGAAAATATCCGCGGGGCCTTTGACGAATACGGTGTAGCGCAGCGCAACGTGCGCAAGCGGCTGTTTCCGCCGCTCAGCGGAGCCTACGACAACAAGTTTGAGGCGGGGATGGGAGCGGCTATCCGCACGGAGCTCTGGGCGTGCCTGTGCCCGGGGGATCCCGATCTGGCGGCATCGCTGGCGCGTGAGGATGCCTGTATGGATCACTGCGGCGACGGAGTGGAGGCTGCCTGCTTTTTGGCGGCGATGGAGAGCGCCGCATTTGTGGAGCGGGACCGTGAGACGCTGCTGAAAATCGGATTTTCCCATATTGCACCGGACGGCCGTCTGGCCTCGGCACTGCACGATACGCTGCGCTGGTGGGAGGAGCTCCGGGACCTGCCGTCGGTACGGGAACGGATTTTGCAGAAATACTCCATGCAGAACTGGACGGATGTATCGGTGAATCTGTCGTTTATTCTGCTGGGGTGGCTGGCCGGGGACGGAGAGTTCGGGCCTTCGCTGTGCGCGGCCGTGAACTGCGGAAACGATACCGACTGCACCGGCGCTACCCTGGGGGCACTGCTCGGCATTCTGAATCCCGAGGGAATCGGAGAGGAGTGGAGCCGGCCAATCGGCAACCGGCTGGTGCTGTCCGGCGGAATGGTCGGGATGCACGAGAGAAGAACCATCGACGAGATGTGCCGGCAGATTGCTGCGCTGAGCCTGGAGGTACAGCGCTACTACCGCTCCCCCGTGTGCACGGTGGATGCTCCCGATTTCCCGGAATATGCCCGCTTTGATGCGCTGCCGTGGAAGGCCGTACCGGACGGAACACAGCTTGCGCTGGATTACTGTCCGCGGGACAGTGTGGTGGCGCTGACGCCGGTGTATACGCAGCTGCGCTATCCCGAGGGAGTGGCGATTTCGCTCGGGCAGAGCCGTACCTATTCGCTGAGCTTTCTGAGCCTGACGGGGGAGCGCGAGCAGTATACACTGCGCCTTCGCGTGCCGGACGGCTGGAGGGTCTCGCCGCAGGAGCAGGAGCTCGTCCTGGAGGGCGCCTGTCCGACGGAGGTATCCTTTACGGTGGAGGCTCCGGATACCGTCAAAAACGCCTATATTCATTTCCTCGATATATGTCTGTACAACGCACAGACCCGCGTCGATATGACCGCCGGACTCGCGACCACCATCAGCTGGTGGCGTAAGCCGCTGACGGAGAAGCTGCAGCAGGCGCCGACCGCGGAGCTGCTCGAGGGGGCCAAGCGTGTTGAGGCGGCCGGACACTACCAAACGGTACCGGCCGGACGCCATCTGCTTGGCCTGGAGCTGAAGAGCGGAGTGCGTATGAAGCAGGCAATATTGGTGGCAGAGGGAACTCGCGGAATGCGCGTCTGGCTGGATGGTGTGCTTGTCTCCGAAAGCGACGGCTCTTACTATGTCCCCGCCTACCATCGGGGGCCCACCCGGCCGAAAATCCACCTTCTGACCGAATGGCAGCAGCTGATGGTGGAGGTGGATGACGGCCCGGAGGGAGAAATTTTTATCGGGATGGCCAAACCGTTCGGCTTGGAATGGATCGAGGAGCTGGAATGGCGCCTCCCGGGAAGGGAGAAGGATTCATGAAACACATTTGGATGAGGAGTATCGGTGCGGGACTGGGAATTCTGCTGCTTCTGACCGGCTGTACGGGAGGGCAGACGGCGCTCTCCTCCGTGTCCGGTACGGAGACCTCGACGGTCGGAGACCCGACCTCATCGGAGCAGGATACGGCGGACAGCAGCGCTTCTTCGGGGGAGAACGTGCCGGGGACGACGCTTCCGGGAACCCCGGGCTCGTCGTCCTCCGACGGGAAAACCGTGCCGCGCACGGATCCCACGGAAACCGATCCTGCTACGTCGTCTTCGGGCGTAAACACTACCGCCACAACGGAAAATCCGTCTGCGGAACGGCCGGATCTGCGCCATACCTTTGTGCTTTCGACCTTTATGGCTCTGGACGGGGATACCAATGCCGCAAAAAATCAGCGTATTCTGCGCAACACCCGGGATGCGGGTCTGAATGCGGTGGAGGTCACGTGGCTGAGCACGGAGGAATCGATTCTGGCGGCGCTGCAGGCGGCGGAAAAGGTGCCGGGGATTGCGCTGCTGGTGCAGAATGCACGCGGCGCGGATCAGAAGGGCACCAATCTCGGCGGCATTGCCGCAAGCTACATGCCCTCGGCCGTTTCCGCCGAGGAAATCGGCCGTTGGAGCCGGACGCTGCGCGGCTACGACGCGCTCGCCGGCTACTATGTCTGGGACGAGCCGTACCTTCCGCAGCTGGAGCTGTGCGGGAGGCTTACGGAGCTGTACCGCTCGGCAGACCCGGATCACATGGCGTTTTCCTGCATCCTGCCGAGCTACGGAGAGTACCGCTGGCCCAGCACCTATCCGGCCTATGTGGACAGCTATCTTCGGACCGTGCGCCCGGAGGTTCTGTCGCTGGACTATTATCCGTTCCTGTTCCAGACGGACATCGCCACGACCTCCGATCTGTACCGGGATATGGGGTATATGCGGAAGAAGTCGCTGGAGTACGGTATTCCGTACTGGCATTATTTTCAGGCAATCCAGAACGGTCAGCCGCTGACGGTGCCGCAGATTCAGGTGCAGATGGCGGTCGGGCTCACCTACGGGGTCAAGGGACTCAGCTACTACACCTCGCAGTACAGTCTGACGGATGTCAACGGACACCCGACGGCCGCCTATGCGGCGCTGAAGGCCGTGAACACCCGTGTGAAGAATATCGGGAATCTTCTGTACGGCAAGACCAATGCGGCCCTGTACCACACAGGACTGGCGGCATCCTATAATGACGCGTATTTTCTGGATACACTGGCCTCCTCGCCGTGGCTGAGCTCCGCGCCCGCCAACCTCTCAATCGGCGTGTTTACCGACGGTTCCGCAATCTATCTGGCGGTGGCCAACAAGAGTCACACGGCCTCCGTTTCCGGGACGCTGGAGCTGAAGCGGGAATATGCACTGGCAGAATACCTGCCGGACGGCGACACGGTGCGCTCCCTGTCCCGCGGACGCAGCATTTCCCTGAACCTGGAGGCGGCAGGAATCCAGGTCTTTATCCTGAAATAAAAGCCGTCCGAGGAACGCGGAAATCATTCAAAAAAGCAGCGCCTTTTGCAGTTTTGCTTACTGCGAAGGCGCTGCTTTTCGATTTTCGCGGGGCGGGAGAGAGTGTGTGGCGGGGCTGTGCGTGACCTGCCGTGCGCGCAGGGTCAGCGGGGGAGCGCGGCGCGGAAGTCGCGGATGCTGACGCCGTTATATTTGCGGAACAGGCGGCTTAAGTATTTCGGGTCCTCGATGCCGACCCGTTCTCCGGCCTGCTGCGCAGTGAGGCCTTTGGCCGCAATCAGCTCTCCGACGCGGGAGATGCGCAGGGCGTTCAGATGCTCGGTAAAGGTGGTGCCGTGCCGGCGGAACAGGGTCGCAAGGTAGCCGGGAGATACGCCGACGAAGTCGGCGGTGTAGGCCAGTGTAGCGGTGCAGAGGTGATCGCTCATGCAGCGCAGCGCCTTGGTGTAGTGCGGATTCTCCACCTTTTGGAAGGCTCTTACTCTGCTGTCCAGGGTGGCCAGCAGCGTAAGAGCGGCGGCGCTCGCCGTGAGGGAGGGGAGAGGAGAGGCGGCCAGCTTCCGCAGGGCACGCAGGGCCTCGGGACAGACGGAGACCGCGGTGCGGGAGGGCAGCAGGACCGCGGTGCCGCTTTTCTGCAGGCGGAGGGCGACGGTGATGTGCGTGTGTTCGTTAGGAACCTCAACGGTATAGTGACGGTCATGCGGAGTGACGAACAGCTCGCCTGGAACAAAGCATTCCGTAATTTTTCCGTCGCTGCGCCGCATTTCGCCCGCCAGGCAGACGGAAATCTCCACGATATCTTCTCCGGGAGAGAGGTGCCAGCTTCCCCGGCTGCAGCTGTAGCGGTGCGCAAAGAGAATTTGGGGCAGGGAATCTATCCGGAAGGTCAGCGATGCGGGATTGGAATGCATAGGACAGTCTCCTTTGCGGTAGAGTGTGGCGGTGTCGCAGTGTTGCTGCTTAAAGAATAGCACATAAGATGCGTTTTGTCCACCTTTTATTGCCTGCGTGGGTTTTCCGCTGCGCGGAAACGGGGTATAATCGGAGCATGGGATGCGGTCGGGCAAGACCGCAGATGACACGGATGACAGGCAGAGACGGAGGGAAGCGTATGGAAGCCAACGGAAATTCCGCAGTGGTGAGGGAAACGCCCGACGGCGGCACGGCCGAACGGTCGCGCTTCAGTCGGATGCGGGAAACAGAGCGTGTGACAGGACTCAGGGAGCAGATGCGGCAGCCGCAGGAGGGGGTGCTGATCCGGAATCTGCTGCTGGCGCGTGGGCTGCTGCAGCCGGTGGAGGGGGAAACGGCGATGCTGGCGGTGCCGATGCGCCGCGCCAATGCGTTTGCTTCGCTGCTGACGCTGCGCCGCCATCTGTACCCGCAGGACGAGATCGTGGGGTCGCTGCGGGGACTGCTGGATACGGCGGATGCGGACGAGCTGGAGTGCGCCGAGGCACTGTGCAAGGCCTTCGGCGGACGGTCCTGGATGACCAATTTTGACCATTTTGCCCCCGATTACGGGTATCTTTTGTCCGAAGGTGTCACAGGGCTGCAGGAGCAGCTGCGTGCCTCGGCCAGGCGGCACCGGGGAAAACGCCGGGCATTTGCGCTGGCCCAGCTGCGGTGTATGGAGAGCTTCTCGGCGTGGGTGTCCGGGTACGGCGACGACGCGGAGCGGGCCGGCAATCCCGAGGCGGCCGCGGTCTGTCATGCCGTGGCCGCACGGCCGCCGCAGACCTTCCGCGAGGCACTGCAGCTGGTGTGGCTTGCTCATGTCGCGCTGGTCACGGAGGGACGCGGGGCGATGGCGCTCGGACGCATGGACCAGTACCTGTGGCCCTATTACCGGGAGGATATACGGACGGGGCGGCTCACGGAGGAGCGGGCGCTGGAGCTTATGTGCAGCTGCCTGATGAAGATCGGGGAGATGCGCACGCTGTTCGGTTACGACGATGTGGTGAATATCGCCATAGGCGGAGTGGACCGGGAGGGACGGGACGCCGTCAACGATCTCTCGTATCTCATTCTGGAGGCAGTGCGGATCTGCCATATTCCGGGGCCGAACCTTTCGGCGCGGATTGCCGGAGTGACACCGAAGATATTTCTCCGGGACTGCCTCCGTGTGATCGGCACCGGCCTTGGGTATCCCGCTCTGATGAACGATGACGTGAATGTGGCCTCGCTGATAAGGCGGGGCGTGGAGCCCGGGGATGCCCGGGACTACTGCATGGTGGGCTGCATCGAGAATTTCCTGCCGGGAAAGCAGCCGCCGTGGTGCGACGGGCGCTACAACACACCGAAGTTTCTGGAGCTGGCCCTGAACGGCGGCCGGTGTATGCTGACCGGCCGGCGCATGGGGGCCCCCACCAAGGCGGCGGAGGACATGACCTCCATGGAGGAGCTTCTTGCGGCGTTCCGGGAGCAGCTGGAGTTTGCGGCGCGGGATTATGTGCTGAATTTCGGCTGCGAAAATGCACGCTGCAATCCGGAGTACTACACACAGCCCTTCCTCTCCTGCTTCTGCCCCGGCTGTGTACAGAGCGGGCGGAATGTCAACGACGGCGGCACGCCCTATCCCTCGGTGCACGGGGTGGGGCTGATGGGAATCGCCACGGTGGCGGATTCGCTTGCGGCCGTCGAGCAGGTGGTCTTCCGGGAGCATGTCTGTACGCCGGCCCGGCTGGTGCAGGCGCTGCGGGACAATTTTGCGGGCGAGGGAGATGCGGAGCTGCGGGCCCGGCTGCTGGCGGCTCCGAAATACGGCAATAACGACGAGTTTGCGGACCGGTATGCCCGCTACTTCGTGGATGTGCAGTATGAGGTATTCCGCAAGTATACCACGCCGGACGGAGGGCCGTATGTGCTCGGTATCGCCTCCAACGTGGCCAACGTCTGGGCGGGAGATGAGGTGGCGGCGACGCCGGACGGCCGGTATGCCCGCCAGCCGGTCTCCGATGCGGCGAGTGCGGCCCCGGGGCGGGACCGGCACGGCCCGGGAGCGGCGCTGCTGTCTCTGAGCAAGCCGGATTACACCAAAAGCGCACTCGGCACCGTGGTCAATCAGAAATATACGCCGGGCGCGTTCCGGGAGGATAAGCTGGACCGGCTGGCCTCGATGGTGCAGGTCTATTTTGCCCGGGGCGGGCAGGAGCTGCAGATCAATGCCGTCTCCCGGGAGGTGCTGCGGGATGCCATGGAGCATCCGGAAAATTACGCCTCCCTGATCGTGCGGGTGTCCGGGTTTTCCGCCTACTATACCACCCTTTGCCGGGAGGTGCAGGAGGATATCCTGAGGAGGACCGAGCATGCATCATGAACGGTCGGAGGAAGCGCTGTCCGCGGCGGTGTCGGATGTGCAGCGCTGCTGCTTTGACGACGGCGACGGGCTGCGCACCACCGTGTTTTTCAAGGGCTGCCCGCTGCATTGCCCATGGTGCCACAATCCGGAGACGATTCCGGTGCGGCCGGTGCTGCTGTATGCGGCCGCACGCTGTGTGGGGTGCGGGGTCTGCGCCGCACACTGCCCCAGCGGGCTGCCGCTGCCCCTCCGGGGCGAGACGGACTGCGCGGCCTCCGAGGGCTGCACGGGCTGCCTGTGCCCGCAGGATGCGCTGCGCGTCAGCGGCCGTCGGATGACCCTCGGGGAAATTCTGCGGACGGTGCGGGAGGACGCCCCCTTTTATGCGGCCTCCGGCGGCGGGGTAACGCTCTCGGGCGGAGAGCCGCTGCTTTGGCCGGAGATGTGTACAGCGGTGGCGGAGGCCTGCCGCCGGGAGGGCATCCCGGTGCTGCTGGATACGGCGGGCTGCGTGAAGGAGGAGGTATTCTCCCGGGTGGCGGCCCTGACGGATGAGGTGTATCTGGACCTCAAGCTGCCGCCGGAGCGGTACGGCGAGGTATGCGGTGCGCCGCTCGGGCTGGAGCACAATCTGGAATTTCTGCTGCGCTCCGGTATACGCTTTGCGCTGCGGGTGCCGCTGATTCCCGGCTATGCGGCGTGCGAGGAGACGGCGGAGGCGATGGCGGCCTATGCCGCCCGGAAGGACGTGCGGCGGGTACATCTGCTGCCCTTCCACCCGCTGGCACGCTCCAAATACGAGCAGATAGGGCGGGAGTATCCGTTCCCGAACCGGTTCCTGACGGCGGAGGAGCAGCAGCGCCTGCTGGATATCTGGCGGCGCTTCTGCCCGGAGACGGAGCTGAAGGGATAGCCTCAGAAACCGCGGGCGCGGGAGAAAAAACGGAAGTATCCAAAAAAACAGGCACCCGTCGAAGGGTGCCGCAAGGAGGAACAGACATGGAAAAAGCGAAGGCTGCGGTGTTTGAGGGAGCGGGCAAGCCGTTTGAGCTCCGGGACTTTCCGGTGGTGGCACCCCCGGCGGGGATGGCGCGGCTCTCCCTGCTGGCAAGCGGAGTATGCGGCACGGACGTGCACATTCATAAAGGGCGGCTGGCGATGCCGGCACACCGGATTATCGGACACGAATTTGTCGGGACGGTGGAGGAGATTGCACCGGAGGACAGTGAGCGCAGCGGCATCCGCCGGGGAGACCGCGTGATCGTGGATATTGCCTGTCCCTGCGGAACGTGCCGCCTGTGCCGCAGCGGGGACGATGCCAACTGCGTCCATATGGGCGTGACCAACGGGGGCGACCCGGACGAGGCCCCTTATCTGCACGGCGGGTACGCCCGCAAGAGCTTTGCGCCGGTGGAGAATCTGATCCGGATTCCGGAGGGACTCGATCCGGTGACGGTATGCGTATACGCCTGCGTGGGGTCTACGGTGATGCACAACATTGCGCTGGCCAGGCAGGCCGGCTGGGAGCCGCGGCCGGACGATACAGCGGTGGTGCAGGGGCTCGGGCCGATGGGTACCTTTGCGGCGGCGTATTTTGCTGCGCTCGGTGTGCGGCGTGTCATCGCCGTCACGGCGGGTCGGGATGCACAGCGGGAGCAGGCGGCCGCCGCGGTCGGCGTCAGCCGGGTGCTGACGCTGGAGGATGACATCCCGGGGGAAATTGCCGCGCTGACGGACGGACTGGGGGCGGATTTCTGCCTGGAGGCGAGCGGGGCTCCCGCGGCGTTCCCGACGGGGCTCGCCCTGCTGCGCAACCGCGGCGTGTACATGGTGCCGGGGCAGTATTCGGTCAGCGGCGGAGTGAGCGTGAGCCCGGAGCTGATTACCTTCAAGGCGCTGCACATCATCGGCTCCTCACAGTACAGCATCGGTGACGTGAAGGCCTATCTGACGTTTTTGCTGGAGCATCCGGAGCTCTGCCGCATCTTCCGCGGCTTTGCCCGGGAGTATCCGCTGGAGGAGATCAACACGGCGATGGCGGACGCCGAGGCCGGCCGGAACATCAAGACGGTGCTGGTCTGACAGGGTACCCCGTGCATATGCCAAGCCCCCCGCAGACACCG
>URYX01000043.1 GCA_900552225.1 uncultured Oscillospiraceae bacterium
TATGCTGCTTTTGCGGCCTGCGGCCTTTTTTGACAGGCTGAAAAAACGCCTGCAGCCTCCGGAATAACTCCGGAGGCCGCAGGCGTTTTTTGTTAAAATCGACCCGTGCGCCCTGTCCGCCGCGCTTACAGCCCGTAAATCTCCGTATATTTTTTCGTCAGATAGTCGGTGTAGTAAGTCGCGTCAAACGGTCCGCAGACACGGGTAAACAGCTCACCGGACGGATAGAGGCAACCGAAACGGTGGATATGCTCCCGCAGCCACGCCGTAACCTGGGAGAGATCCCCACGCCCCACGTCCGCCCACACATCCCCGAGCTCCCGCTGCATCACATGCAGCAGCTGCGGCCCGTAGGCGCTGCCGAGCGCATACGACGGGAAATAGCCGATGCTGCCGCCCGCCCAGTGCGAATCCTGCAGGCAGCCGCTGCGGTCGTCCGGCACCTCGATGCCGAGATATTCCTTATACAGGGCATTCCACGCCTCCGGCAGATCGCGCACCGCCAGCGTCCCGGCAATCAGACGCTTCTCCAGCTCATAGCGCACCATAATGTGCATGCAGTAGGTCAGCTCGTCGGCCTCGGTGCGGATCAGCGAAGGCTCGGCCCGGTTGACCGCACGATAAAAGGCGTGGGCATCCACCGATGCCAGCTGCTCGGGGAACAGCTCCCGCAGCTTCGGGAAAACGACCGTGATAAACGGCTCGCTGCGGCCGATGATGTTTTCAAAGAAGCGGCTCTGGCTCTCGTGGATCCCCGTCGACACCCCGCCGCCGAGCACGGTATAGTCGTATTCCGGAGCCACGCCCCGCTCATAAAGCGCGTGTCCGCCCTCGTGAATCACCGAATACATCGAGGAGGCCACGTCGTTTTCGTAGTAATGCGTCGTGATACGCACGTCGTCGTGGTTAAAGTTGATGGTATAGGGATGCTCGGTTTCGGCAATCCCGCAATGCGCACGGGAAAGCCCGAGCACCTCCATCAGATAATCCGACAGTTCCCTCTGCCGCTCCACCGGATACAGCGTATGCAGGAAGGAGTTATCGATCGGCTCGGCCTCCTGCACCCGCGCAATCAGCGGGACAATGACCGCGCGCAGCTCGGCAAAGAAGCCGTCGAGCACCGCCGTGCTGAGTCCCTCCTCGTATTCGTTGAGCAGCGCATCGTAGGGTGCCATTTCCGGATGGTAATATCCCGCAAACCGGCGGTTATAGTCCACAATTTTCTCCAGATACGGCGCAAAGGCGGCAAAATCGTTGTCGTTTTTGGCCCGCTCCCACACATCCTGTGCTTCGTTGACCAGCACAGAATACGCCACGTATTCCTCGGCCGGAATGCGGGAAATCTGGTCGTGGCGGCGGCGCATCAGCTGCACCTCACGCCGGGCACGCTCGGAGAGCTCCCCGGCATGCTCCTCCAGAAAGCCGAGCAGCTCTCCGAGCGCGGGGTCCGCCGTCAGCTCATAGGTCACGCCGCTGAGAGCCCCCATCGTGCGTCCCCGTCCCTCGGCCGTGCCCTTCGGCGCGGCCGTCGTCGCATCCAGATACAAAACACCGAGCGCATGGTCATATGCCCCCAGCAGCTCCTCCGTCTTGCGCAGAGCGGCCAGGGCCTCCTCTGCCGTGGTATAAACAGCCATTCCTTTCCCAACTCCTTTTTGCATTTTCTCCTGCGGCCGGTTCAGTGACAGTGCCCGCAGGCGGTTTTGACTTCGCCCTTCCGGACCCGCATCGGACGGTGCCGGATTCCCGCATCGAGATATTCCTCGCCGTACACGGTAAAGCCGATGGTTTCGTAAAAGGGGATCGCCTGCAGCTGTGCGCCGAGGTACACCTCCTGCGCGCCGCACCGGAACGCGCGGTCGAGCAGCATACGCACCAGAAAGTCGCCGTACCCCTTGTGCCGCTGCGCGGCCAGCACGGCAACGCGGCCGATATGAAAGGTGCCGTCCTCGTTCAGCAGCAGCCGCGCCGTCCCCGCAGGCCGTCCCGCCTCGTCATACACCAGCGCATGCACGGCCAGCGGATCCCGGGTATCGTACTCCTCCTCGGGCGGCACCCCCTGTTCCCGGACGAACACCTCCTCGCGGATGGCCAGCGGCACGGACAAATCGTCCCCCTGCTTCAGATAGATTCCCTTCACCATAGCGTATTCCTCCCGAAACTAAGGCAGCCGGACCGCGTGCGGGACGCAATCCGGCTGCCGACAACACTTCGGTTATACTGTACTCTTTTTTGCGGATTTTGTCAACAGCAGTGCCGAGGAATGCAGCACGCACAGGCAGGACACGCCGACATCCGCAAACACCGCCGCCCACATCGGCGCCAGTCCGAAGGCAGCCAGAAGGAGCACCGCCGCCTTCACGGCCAGGGCAAAGACGATATTCTGCCGCACCGTCCGCATCACGCGGCGGGACAGCTGTATTGCCTCCGGCAGCTTGGACAGATCGCTGCCCATCAGCACCACATCACCGGTCTCGATGGCGGCTGCCGAGCCGAGCCCCATGGCAATTCCGACATCCGCCGCAGCGAGGCAGGGGGCATCGTTGATGCCGTCTCCGACAAACGCCGTGGTTCCGTACTGCTCACGCAGCGTATGCAGATGCTGTTCCTTATCCTCCGGCAGCAGCCCCGCAAACACCGAGCGGATACCGACGCGGCCGGCCGTTTCCTGCGCCGCCTCGGCGCGGTCGCCGGTCAGCATGGCCACCTCACGCACTCCGAGCTCCTGCAGCTCCTGCACCGTGCGGGCGCTCTCCGGCCGCACCTCGGAGCTGACCGAAAATACGGCCACGATCCGGTCGTCCACCGCCAGCAGAATGTCACCGTCCGGCAGCGTGCCGCGCTCGGCCGGCTCCTCCGCAAACATCCGGGCTCCGCCGCAGCGTACCCGATGTCCATCGTGAACCGCCTCCACACCGCGCGCCGGAATCTCCCGGCAATCCTGCACCGCCACGGGCGCCGCGCCCTCCGCCTCGGCGCAGGCCACAATGGCGGCCGCCAGCGGATGCTCCGAATCCTTTTCGAGCGCACAGGCCAGCGACAGCGCCTCCTGCCGCGATACGCCCTCCGCCGTATACAGCTCTCGCACCTCCGAGCGGCCGGTGGTCAGCGTGCCGGTCTTGTCCAGCGCCACTGCCTGCAGCTTGGCCAGCTCCTCGAGGAAGCGGCCGCCCTTAATCAGCACACCGCGCTTGGAGGCCGCTCCCATACCGGCCGTAAAGCCGAGCGGAATGGAAATCACCAGCGCACAGGGGCAGGAAGCCACCAGGAAGGTCAGGGCGCGGTGAATGCTTTCCGTCCACGGCAGCCAGCCGAACAGCGACGGCACCACCGCCAGCAGCACAGCCGCACCGGTGACCGCCGGAGTATAAATCCGCGCAAACCGTGTAATGAATTTTTCCGCCAATCCCTTTCGGGCGGAGGCATCCGTCACCAGGGAGAGAATCCGTGCCGCCGCCGATTCGGTGGCCGGGCGCAGCGCCCGCACGGTCAGCGTCTCGTTCCCGTTCATACCGCCCGAAAGCAGCGCCGTACCCGGAACGGCGCTGACCGGTGCGCTCTCGCCCGTGAGCGCCGACAAATCCACCGTACCCTCACCGGATACAACCTCACAGTCCACCGCAATGCGGCGATGCGGCAGCAGCTCCAGCAGATCTCCGGCCTCCACCGATTCCGCAGGAACCTCCTGCAGCTCGCCGTTTTCATCCCGCTTCCAGGCCGTATCCGGGCGCAGGTCGGACAGCGTCCGGATGGCATTGTACGACCGGCGCGCCGCATATTCCTCCAGCTCCTCACCGATGGCAAACAGCACGGCGACCGCCGCGCCCTCCAGCCCCTCACCGATGGCAAACGCGGCCAAAACCGCAATCATCAGCAGGGTCTGTTCCCCGAACAGCGTGTGGCGCAGCTCCCGAATGGCTCCGACAAACACCGGGCCGGCCGAAACCAGCGTAGACAGAGCAAACAGAATCAGCGATACCGTAGGGAGCGAACGGGTCAGCAGACCCGCTATAAACAGCGCGGCGGCAATGCCGATGCGGATCCAGGTCCCGGCTCCGCCCTCCTCGTCGCCGTGCCCATGGTCACAGCAGCCGCAGCAGGCCCCGCAGCCGCAACCATGGTCATGGTCATGGTCATGTCCGTGGTCGTGGTGATGTTCATGCTCCGGCTGCCCGCAGCCGCAGGCCGCCTGCTTCGATTCGTGTTCGCAGCAGCACCCCTGCCCGCACACCGATTCGCGTTCCCGATCTTCCATGTTCGATTCCTCCTTACTCCTGAATGTGGGCCATACCCAAATCAAAAATCTTTTGGACATGGTCGTCATCGAGTGCATACACCGCGCTCTTGCCCTCGCGGCGGCATTTCACCAGCCGGGCCTGCCGCAGTAGCCGCAGCTGATGCGACACGGCCGACTGCCCCATTTCCAGCAGCTCCGCCATATCGCAGACACACATTTCGCCCTCGGACAGCGCCCACAGAATCCGAATCCGCGTCGTATCCCCGAACAGCTTGAACAGCTCGGACAGATCGTACAGCATCTCCAGCGGCGGCATCTCCCGCCGCGCTTTATCGAGAGTCTCGCGGTGCTCCTCGTGACAGGCGCAGCCGGTTCCTTCCGGGCTCTCCTCCTCGCAGCAAGGCTTCGTATACGGTTCCATAAGCTCACCTCAAATCCTTTCTCATATGAACATATGAATTGTTGTTCATATGTAATATATCCCTTTCTCGTTTAAATGTCAAGAGCTTTTTAAAATTTTTTCCGACCTCTTCACACCTTGAGCCTTTTCCTTTCCTCTCCCCACTTTTGGCGTATTTTCGCCCGCCGTGTCCGGCCGCCGCGCGCAAATACGGTTGCATTTTGCCGGAAAGCGTGTATAATGGACGGATAGACAAAGCCGGCGGAACAAAGCACTTGCCCGCATGGCTCGGTTTTGACAAATCCGTCCTAAAGAAAGGGGTAGATACCGGTGTCCTGTTTTGCCAAGGGAATGCGCCACGGGATTCCGATCATGCTCGGCTATTTCTCCGTTTCATTCGGCTTCGGCATCCTGGCCGTCAAATCCGGTCTGCCCGTCTGGGGAGCCGCGCTGCTCTCCGCCACCAACCTCACCTCGGCCGGGCAGACGGCCGGCGTGCTGATTTACGCCGCCGGCGGTTCCCTGTGGGAGCTGGCGCTGACACAGCTGGTCATCAACAGCCGGTATGCCCTGATGGGGCTGTCGCTGTCGCAGCGTCTCGCCCCCTCCTTCCGCATCGGACACCGCCTGCTGGCGGCTTACGGAATCACGGATGAGATTTTTGCCGTAGCGTATGCGCAGCCGTTTTTACTGACTCCCGCCTATCTCTACGGGCTGATTGCCGTCTCGGCCTTCGGATGGGTGGCCGGAACCGTGCTCGGAGCCGCCGCGGGACAGCTTCTCCCCGCCCTGGTCACCGATGCCATGGGCATCCTGCTCTATGGCATGTTTCTGGCCATCTTCATTCCGCCCGCACGGCATCGCCGGCCGGTGCTGCTCTGCGTGCTGATGGCCGCCGCCCTGAGCACCCTGTTTTACTATGCACTGCCCGCCGTACCGAACGGCTTTGCCATCGTCATCAGCGCGGTCGTATCCGCCGCCGTCTGCGCGGCGCTGTATCCGCAAAGGGCCGAAGCCGAGGAGGAGACCGCATGAGCTTACTGCTGTACATTGCCGTCATGGCAGGCGTGACCTACGTCATCCGCGTCGTCCCGTTTACCCTGCTCCGCCGCAAAATCCGCAGCCCGTTCTGGCTGAGCTTTCTGGAATTCATTCCCTACGCCGTGCTTGCGGCCATGACCATCCCCGCCATCTTCTATTCCACGGGAAGCCCCTTGACCGCCGCCGTCGGCACCGCCGTCGCGCTGCTGCTGGCTTACTGGGAGCAGCCGCTGATCGTGGTCGCGCTGGCGGCCGCCGGCAGCGCTCTGCTGACCGGACTGCTGTTCTGAGCCGCGGAAACCCCGCCAACCGCAAAAAAGAGGGGGCAGAGACCGAGTCCAAACGAATCGGTCTCTGCCCCCTCTTTTTATTCTGTCTGCAGCCGATGCTTCCCGGTACAGCCCGGCTTATTCCCACGACATGCAGTCCCGCAGCAGCGCCGTCAGCTCTCCCGCCATACGGGCATGCGTCCTTTGCGAGGGATGCCACCCGGCTCCCAGGCCCTCGCCCTCCTGCGTCGGGGCAAACAGCAGCGTTTGGATGCGGGCATCTCCCGCCGCACGCCGCCGCTCGGCCACCCGCTCGATACGGTGATACAGCTCCTCGCTTTCGCCGCTGGCCGGACCGAGCGCCAGAATCAGCATCGCCTGCGGATGACGTTCCCGCACCGTCTCCACCAGCGCCTCATAGGCCGCTTCAAAGCTGTCCCGCGCGGCCTCCCGATCCGCCGCGCGCTGCGTATACGAGGCATCGTTGGTGCCGAGGTGAATCACCACCGCATCTGGGTGCCAGTCCTGCCCGTCATAGCGTTTCTGCTCCTGCCCCAAACGGCCGCTGCCCGCATAATCCGTCACGGGATACAGATCCTTCATTAAAAACGCGTCGTTCGGATGCTCTCCCTGCTCCGTATAGTTGGACAGCACGCCGATGCCCGACCAGCAGATGCACTGCAGATCCGCCCCGAAGGCCCGGGCCGTCCGCGCGGCATAGGTCTCGCACCCGTTTTCCGTTTCGGTGCAGAATTCCTGTCCGAGCTCGCCCTCGTTGCCGTAGCCGCAGGTGAAGGAATCCCCGATAAACTCCAACGCCCGGGCCGCGGGGGCCGTCGGCTGCAGCACACTCCCCTCGCCGCTCTGCAGGGCGACCAGCTCGATGCTGCTGCTCTGCGCCTCGCTGCGCTTGAGCACGCGGATCTTCACCGTGCGGGGCGTCTCCGCGGCGAACAGCGTCACCGTTTTATGCAGCGCATCCATGGTAAATGTCTGAGTCGGCGTCTCCATGTCCTCGACATATACATTGACAAACGGCCGGTTCAGCTTGCCGCGCAGGGAATCCAGGTCGATGCCGAATTCCGCATCGAGCCGCGTCCCCGTAAATTCCAGCTCAAAGCCGCTGTTCGTAAAGCTGAAGCAGACGCCCTGCGTCTCCTCGTTCCACAGATACCGCCCGAGCAGGCGCACCGCACCGGAGAGCGCTGCCCCCTCAACGCGGGTTCCATCCGCAGGCAGCGGAGTCTCCGCCGTCGTGCCCGTCGTGCTTTCCGTATGTGTCTCCCCCGTCATGCTCGTCCCCTCCGTCCGTGATACCGTTGTATCCGTGCTTTCGTCGCTCTGCGGCGGCCGTATCTCGGCACTGCATGCCGTCAGCAGCATCAGCAGCGCCGCCCCCGCCGCCGCGCGGCGTATACTCCGCTTCTTCATAAAATCTCCGCCCCCTGTCTGCGGCCAAGGCCGCCTGTTTTCTTCAGTATACCGCGGCAGCTCCCCTTTGTATTTACCAGAACTCGCGGAAAACCCCGCAAAAAATGCGATATGCGCGCCGCTGTTCCGGGCGCCGCGCATATCGCATTCAAGTCTCCGCTGCACGGGGGCTTACAGCTTTTCAAAGCTCTCCACACCGAGCACAAATACGGTAGCTCCCTTGACCTTCGTTTCCACCACGCTGTCGCAGGGCGCGATCCCGCGTCCGTAGGAGGCGTTGGTCGGCACCGATTTGGTCCGGGAGCTGCTGTTTTTGCGGATAATCTCCTTGATCGTCTCGACATCCGCATCCTCCGCGCCGATCAGCAGCGTGGTGTTTCCCACCTGCAGAAAGCCGCCGGTGGTGGACAGCTTCGTGATAAAGTACCCCTCCCGGGTCAGCTCCGAGGCCACGATGGCCGAGTCGTCGTTGTTGACAATTGCCAGTACCAGTTTCATAAAATTCCTCTCCTCTCCGAATGTTTGGGTAAGCCGATCCGGGCGCAGCCGAAAAGACGGCCTGTTTCCCGGTTACGTGGTCTACAGCAGCAGAATATCCAGACTCTTGCGGTCCAGCATGCGGATATTTTCCACCTCATAGCGGTTGTCGTTGGTATCCCGCAGCAGGATCCGTCCGTCGTACAGCATCTTGATGCCCTGCGACCGGTTGTTGATCTCGAAATAGCAATCCCCCCGGTCGGTCGAGGCCCGGATGCGGATGGTTCCGAATTTTTCGCCGATCTCCCGCACAGACAGGATTTTCGGAATCAGATAGTATTCCGCGAGCGCCTCCTGCACCGCCGCCCGACTCTCGGGCATCAGCGTGCTCAGGTCGCGGATGATTGCCCGCTCCGTTCCGGTATCGTCCAGCAGCGAAATGTACCGGTCCGTCCCCGTGATCGGAAACAGCCGGCGGGCCTCCATATTCTCCCACACCTCGCCGGAATACAGCTCCACCGTCAGGCGGTGATCCGAGGCCTGCCGCGTGATCCGGGCATTGTCGTTTTCGATGTAAATCCGTTCCAAAGCGCATCCTCCTTATCCGAAATTCTCCTCGTCGCTCTGCCGGCGGGCTTCCTCGGACATATTCTGAATCTGAATGAGACGGTAATACTTGCCCTTGAGCGCCATCAGCTCCTCCTGCGTGCCGCACTCGATGATCCGTCCCTTGTCCACCACCACAATCTTGTTGGCCTTGCGCAGGGTGGACAGACGGTGGGCAATCATCAGCGTGGTGCGCCCGCTGATGAGGCGCTCGATTGCCTCCTGAATCAGATGCTCCGTCTCGCTGTCCACGGCGGCGGTAGCCTCGTCAAAAATCAGCACCGAGGGGTTCTTGATGACCGCGCGCGCAATGGAGACCCGCTGACGCTCACCGCCTGACAGGCCGGAGCCGCGTTCACCGAGCACCGTATCGTAAGCATCCGGCAGCCGCACGATAAACTGATGCGCATTCGCGATATCGGCGGCGTGAATGACCTCCTCCACCGAGGTGTCGGGGTCGGAGAATGCAATATTTTTGAACACCGTGTCGCGGAACATCAGCGGCTCCTGCTGCACAAAGCCGATCTTGGCGCGGTAGCTCTGCAGGTCGATCTGGCGGATGTCCTGCCCGTCCACCAGAATCTCGCCCTCGTAATCGTCGTAGAACCGCATCAGCAGATTGATCAGGGTGCTCTTGCCGGATCCGGTCGTTCCGACAATACCCACAATATCTCCCGGTTCAATCACAAGATTGATATCGTCGAGTGTCTTGGTGGCCTTGTCAAACGAAAAGTTGACATGGCGGAACTCGATTTTGCCCCGCAGCGAGCGCAGGCAGTTTCCCTTGCCGAAATCCTTTTCCGGCTCGGCATCCAGAATATCCAGCAGCCGTTCCGCCGAGGTCAGTGCCTGCTGGTAGCTGTCCGACAGGTTGGCGAAAAAGTTGACCGGCCCGTAGAACATGCTCGTATAGGAGATGAAGGACACCAGCAGACCGAGCGACAGCGTCTCCGGCGACTGCATCACCCACTGACCGCCGACGCCCCAGATCAGCAGCGATCCGCAGGTGACGAAAAAGGTCACGGCGTGCGGGAAAATCGCGGCCGGGGCCGAGGCCCGCTTATCCTCCTCCAGCCATCCGTTCAGATAGTCGGAAAACTTCCGGATGGCGCGCTGCTCGCCGGTAAACGACTTGATAACACGCACTCCGGGCAGCGTATCCGACAGAATCGACGACACCGCCGACCACCGCATCCAGGTGCGGCGGTAAATCGGCCGGATCCGCTTGCTGAAATACCGCGAGCCGAGCACCACCAGCGGTACCGGAATCAGCGAGAGCAGCGTCAGCTTCCAGTTCATCACAAACATAATGATCATGATGCCGAACATCAGAAACAGCTGCACCACCGCCTCCTGCGTGATCCGCAGCAGGAAGCTGTTGAGCGTGCTGGTGTCTCCGCTGATACGCGAGAACATAGAGCCGGTGCTCGTCTTGTCGTAAAACTTCACCGACAGATACTGCGCCTTGCTGTACACGTCGTTGCGCAGATCGGTCACAATGCGGTCTCCCGCGATCCGCATCAGATAGGCACGCAGCGTATTGGTGAGATTCTGGAACAGGTATACCCCGAGCAAAACCGCCACCAGAATAAACAGCAGCCGGGTATTGCTCTCCGGGATCACCGTATCCACCAGCATTTTGGTGACATACGGCGGCACCAGGGCCATCGCCGTGGCCACCCCCGCCAGCAGCAGGCAGAACACCAGCCGCCACTTCTGCGGAGCCACATACACCCACAGCTTTTTGAACAGCTTTCCCTTGCCCATGCAGTTGACGCACGGGGCTCCCGGATGAATCAGCGCGCGCCCGCACTTCGGGCAGAAGGAGCGCTCCTTTTCCAGCGTCGCCTCCAGCGCCTCCAACCGTTCGGCGGGGTCGGCCCCCCCGCTGACGGCCTCGAGATAGGCCGCCACCGCCTCCGCCAGCGCCAGCACGGAAAACGTACAGCGAAACACCGCCTGACCGTTCACGCGCAGCTCGGCATTGCCGTACATCCGCTCCGCCTTGACGCTCTCCACCGCGTCATAGGCGATAAAAAATCCCCCGTCCGGCGATCCCTCCTCCACGCAAAGCAATCGGCTGTCGGTCAGTACCAACGCCGAATCGCCGTATGTACCTGTCAGGAGAAGATCGCCCACGAGGGCAAAGTGCGGTGTTTCATCGGGCAGCAATAATTCCTCCAGCCGTCGTCGCAAGCGGCCGGGGAGCGGTTTGTTGCAAAGCATATCCTCACTCACGGTTATACACACCCTTTCTCCGAGCCGGGAGCATTTCCCGACTTTTCAAGACAAGGGTGTTATAGCATACCGGGGCCTAAAAAGCAACCCGTTTTGGCAAAAAAATTCGGAAATTTTTCAGTCTCGCGGCATACCGCAGCCGCTCAGGTTCCCCTGAGAAAC
>URYX01000044.1 GCA_900552225.1 uncultured Oscillospiraceae bacterium
CCGCCACAGGCCAGCCGGGCAGGGGCGGCAGCGGCAGCGTCACCGCCTCCGTGCAGGCAAAGCCCGCCTCATAGAGGCGTATATGATCGTTCCAGTAGTCCCCGCCGTTCAGCGTCACGGCAATCAGCAGCACTCCGTCCCGCCGCGCGGCCGACACGAGACATTTTCCTGCCCGGGTCGTATAGCCGGTTTTCAGCCCGACAGCATCGGGATACAGCTTCAGCAGGCGGTTGTGGTTGCCGACCGTCACCGTCACCCCGCTGATCCGGATCTGCGCCTGCTGCAGGGCACAGATCTCCCGCAGCACCGGCTGGCGCAGCACGGCCGCGGCCAGCAGCGCCATATCGTAGGCGGAGGCGGCGTGGCCGTCTCCGTCGAGGCCGGACGGCGTCACAAAGTGGCTGTCCCGCATACCGAGCTCCGCGGCGCGTCGGTTCATTCGCTCGGCAAAGGCCTCCGTCGAATCGCACACGGACAGCGCCACCGTATTGGCGGCATCGTTGCCCGAGGCGAGCAGCATGCCCGTGACAAGATCCCGCACCGTCAGCGTATCCCCCGACCGCAGTCCGAGCGAGGAGCCCTCCACGCGCACCGCCTGCTCCGTGGCGGTTACCGTCTGCTCCCACGAAAGCGACTCCGCGGCCAGCAGCGCCGTCATCAGCTTGGTCGTGCTCGCCATGGGGAGCGGGGTATGCGCCTGCTTTTCATACAGCACCCGCCCGCTCTCCGGCTCGTACAGCACCGCCGCCCGCGACGAAACCTCCGCCGCGACCGGCAGCGTCTCCGCTCCCGTCGGGACGGACAGCAGTCCGCAGAGTACGGCAAGCCCCGCGACAATCCGCCGGACGGCGGCACACCGCAGAGCCCGTTTTCCCCGTTTGCGGCTGTCCTTCCGCATAATCCTCACCTGCCCGCTTTCAGCGTATGCGCCGCGGGGCGGGCAAAGACCGGACGGTCCTGTCCTTATTTTGTGTCCGCCGGGCTCAGGTCTCCGGCTGCTTCTTCTTGCCGAACAGGTCGCTCACCTTGTCCACGAGCTCCGGCAGCATGCCGATCACCGAGTCGGACGAATCCGGCTTGGATACCAGCGGCAGCACCTTGACCTCCTGGCCGGATACCGACAGAAACGCAATCGGAGTAATGCTCACTCCGGCGCCGCTGCCGCCGCCGAACTTATCCCCCGGCGCCTTGGTGGGCAGATCCGAGCCGCCGCCCGCGAACCCGTAGGTGACCTTGGACACGGGAATCAGCGTGACCTCTCCCGCGACGATCGGCTCCCCGATAACGGTGCGCACGTCCACCATTTCACGAATTTTTTCCATCGACACGCCGAGCACGTTCTGTACACTCTTTTCCATGTCCGATCTCCTCCCTTGATACGGCCGGATTGCCGGCCCGCAGCTTCACAACAGATTTTATAAAGGACGCCAGCGCGCACAGTCCCGCCCACACCAGCCGTATGGGCCACACATGTCCCCGCAGCGCCAGAACCGCCGTCGTCTCCTCCGCAAGAAACGCGGGCACGACACGCACCGACTGCCGGCGCACGCGCACCCGGCTTTCGATCACGCCGAGCGCCGGATACAGCACCGCGCAGAGCTTTCCGTGGCGCAGCGCCGTCTCGGCTGCGTCCTCCCCGGCGACCTCCACCCGCAGGTCAAGCCGCCGCACGGTAACGGCACGCACGGCGCGTCCCGCGGCACGAGTCAGAATGCGGGCCGCCTCACACAGCCAGGAGAGCGCGCCCGAGACGCCGCTTTCCTTCAGCGAATCCTTCAGCTCCCGCAGCACGGAGGGGGAGACTTCCTCCCTCCGCTTCTTCTTTTCGTCCGTTCCGGAGGGCTTCTCTTTACGGCGATGCCCGGACTTTGGGGGCTTGTCCTTCGCCGGCAGCAGCGTGATTTTCACGCCGAGCACCCGCACCGACAGCTCCGGCTCCTCTGCATAGTCCAGACGGAAGCCCACCGGGATGCACAGCAGCACAGGCGGCAGCGCCAGAAGCCCGAGCAGGATATACAGTACGATCAAGCGGCCGCCTCCTCTCTGTCCGCCGTCAAGCGGCCGTCAGGCCTGCTCCACGATTTCCTCGAGCGTGGTCTCTCCCGTGTCGCCCTCGGTATTCTCCTGCTGCGGAAGCGGCGGCAGCTCGGACAGCGTGGACATCCCGAAGCAGCGCAGGAAATTATCAGTCGTTCCGTACAGCAGCGGCCGCCCGGGCAGCTCCAGCCGTCCCTGCTCCTCAATCAGCCCCTTCTGCACCAGTCCCTGCACCACCGCCGAGCAGTCCACGCCGCGCACCTGCTCGATAAACGCGCGGGTCACCGGCTGATTGTAGGCAATGATGGACAGCACCTCCATCGCCGCCTGCGACAGCGGCGTGTTGCGGCGGATCTCCATCGCGCGCCGCACGTATTCCGCATAGGCCCGCGCCGAGCAGAGCTGATAGGAGCGGTTGAGCTTTACCATCGTGATTCCGCCGCCGCGGGTGTTGTAATCCTGCATCAGATCGTCCGCGAAGCGCTCCGCCGTCTCCTCGTCAAGCTCCAGCGCCTCCGCCAGGCGTTCGGCCGATACCGGCTCCCCGCCGGCAAACAGAATGGCCTCAATGGCGGCCATATACTGCTTAATTTCCATTTTCTGACGTCAACCCCTCTACCAGTGTCTGCACTTCCTCCTCGGAATATGCACCGAGCATCCGCACCTGTGCCTGCTCTCCGTCTCCGTCAATCTGCACCCGCTTTACCTTGATGAGCTCCAGCAGCGCCAGAAAGGTCGCCACCAGCTCCGATTTGCTCTCCGCCTGCTCAAACAGCGCGCCGTAGGCCACCTGCTTCTGCCGGTACAGCCGCCGCAGCACATAGGTAATCCGCGACCCGACCGACACGATTTTGCGCGCCACGATGCCGCGGAATGCCTGCGGCGAGGGCGGAAGCCTCCGCCGGCCGCGGCCGACCGCCGCCAGATAGGAATCGAGCAGCACTCCGCGCGGATGGTGCAGACGATAGGTCATATCAGGGTCGATTTCCTCCGGCTCCCGCACGAACAGGTCGCCGCCGATCTGCCGCATGCCGAGGCGGCGCGCCGCCTCCTGGCAGAGCTGATAGCTGATGAGCTCGCTGACCAGCGCCTGCTTGAGTTCCTCCGTCTCCTCGTGCTTCGGCAGCAGCATGGTGGACTTGAGGTAGACCAGCCGCGCCGCCATATCCAAAAATTCACTGGCAATCTCCAGATCCTGCTCCTGCATCTGTCGGATGACCTCCAGATACTGCCGCACCAGATCGACAATCGGGATATCGTAGATATTCAGTTTGTTTTTCTGCACCAGCTGCAGCAGCAGATCCAGCGGCCCCTCAAATACGGGCAGCTTATAGGAAATTGCCTCCATGTTACGCACTCCGTTTATCCGAAATAGTTGGGAAGCCCCATCAGGATGCACAGCACCCATCCGATTCCGCTGCGCAAAAACGACAGCGGCACATCCAGCACCCCGGCCAGCAGCAGCACAAACACCGCAATTGTGATATACTGCTCATACTGCATCACGCGGTACTGCAGCCGCTGCGGCAAAAAGCGCATCAGAATGCGCGAGCCGTCGAGCGGAGGGATGGGCAGCAGGTTGAATACGGCCAGCCCGAGGTTAACCGAGGCAAACACCTGCACCAGCACGAGATAGACATAATAGATGCCGCGCGAGGTGACATACACATATCCGTTCTGCAGCGTCACGGCCTCGCCCGTCAGAAGCCCGATCAGGCGAAACAGCAGCAGCGACACCGCCGCCATCAGCAGATTGGCAACCGGCCCGGCCGCAGCCGTCAGCGCCATGCCCGTCTGAGGGCTTTTGCTGCGGAAATTCCGCGGATTGACCGGCACCGGCCTGGCGTAGCCGAAGCCCACCGTCAGCAGCATCAGGGTACCGAACCAATCCAGGTGGTGAAACGGATTGAGCGAGAGACGACCGTTTTGACGCGGCGTCGGGTCACCGAGACGGTCGGCCACAAAGGCATGGGCGAACTCGTGCATCGGCAGCATCACCAGCACCATCGCCGCAAAGGACAGAATCATAAAAATTACGGAGGGCGCATCGAGCATCCCCAGCCGCTTCATTTCCAAAATGCTTGTCAGCATACCATGTTTCCTTTCTCCGTCTCCCGGCCCTTCCGACGGTCCGGACCGCACCGGGCTGTCGGGCTATACGTTGCCCATTATTTTATCATTATATCGGAAAAGCCGCAAAAGCACAAGCCCCATTTTCCGTTTTCTGCCGTTTTCCTTGCAAAAGAGGGAAGGCCCCGCGGCATGCTCCGCGGGACCTTCCTTTTCTACCTATGCGGCGGTTTCGGCCGCTTCCGGCCGTCCTGCCTCTGCCCGGGTGCGGGCTCCCGGCCGTCCTGCCGCGAGGACAAGGGGATATCGTAGATTTCACGATAAGCCTCCGCATCCGCCCCATCCTGCGGCGCGGCGGGAATCAGCCCGGTGCATTCCTGCGTCGAGGCCACCGCAAACGCCTTCTCCTCGCTGTCCGGCCCTCCGGCCGCATACGGCATCGGCGGCGGTCCTGCCGCGTGCGGTTTGTCCGAATGGTTTTGGTTCATGCTTCATACCTCCCGTCATACCCTCAGTATGTGCGGAAGGCAGCGGATTTATCCCTGTCCGTCCGGCGTCAGCAGACCCTTGGACACCATCGACTGCGCCGCAAGCAGCACCCCCATTTTCCCCGAATGGAAATTGAGGCCGCCCTGCATATAGGCCGCATACGGCGGGCGCAGCGGCCCGTCCGCCGAGAGCTCGATGGAGGAGCCTGCCGTAAAGGCGCCGGCCGCCATCACCACCGGATCCTCATAGCCGGGCATATCCCACGGCTCCGGCAGTACAAACGCATCCACCGGCGCGCCGCTCTGCATCCCCTGGCAGAACGCCACCAGGTTTTCCGGTGTTTTCAGACAGACAGTCTGGATGATATCGGCGCGCACCTCATCGGCACGCGGCGACACCTCAAAGCCGAACGAGGCAAACAGTCCCGCGGCATACACCGCCGTTTTCATGGCCTCACCCACCACATGCGGCGCGTGAAACAGTCCCATGAACAGCGAGCGCGTGTGTCCGAGCGAGGCACCCACCTCCCGGCCGAGACCGGGCGTGGTCATGCGGTAGGCACACTGCTCCACCAGATCGGCCCGGCCACAGACATAGCCTCCGTTTTCCGCAATCCCGCCGCCGGGGTTCTTAATCAGCGAGCCCGCCATCAGATCGACGCCGACCTCGGTCGGCTCGTGCGTCTCGGCAAATTCTCCGTAGCAGTTGTCCGCAAAGATTACCGCATCCGGCCGCACGGAGCGCACGGCCCGGACGATACGGCCGATGGCCTCCACCGAGAGCGACGGGCGCGGGTCGTAGCCGCGGGAGCGCTGGATATGCACCACGCGGATGGACGCATCCTCCGCCAGTGCGCGGCGGATTTCCTCCAGGTCAGGAGTCTGCTCCTCCGTCAGCGGCACCTCCCGGTAGCCGATACCGTATTCCGCCAGCGAGCCCGCCGAGGCCACCTTGGCACCGATTACGCGATCCAGCGTATCGTAGGGGGCTCCCGTGGCCGCCAGCAGTGTATCGCCGGGGCGCAGCAGTGCAAACAGCGCGATGGTGATGGCGTGTGTGCCGGAGACGATGCTGTGGCGCACGAGCGCATCCTCGGCCCCCATCACGTCCGCAAACACAGCATCGAGCGTCTCCCGTCCCCGGTCGCCGTAGCCGTAGCCGGTGGTCGGCGTAAAATGGCTCTCGCTGACCCGATGGCGGATAAACGCCGCCAGTACCTTCTGCTGGTTATACTCCGTCACCCTCTCGATCCGCTCAAACACCGGTGCCAGCGTGCGCAGCACCTCCTCCGAACGGGCCTGCAGCCACGGGGCCACTTCAAAAAAAGACGGGTTTTCTTCTATTTCTGACATTTTTGTTGACTCCTTCGATGAAAAATTGCAATTTTGATTGCACATTGCTTCGTTGTGTGCTATGCTTGAATAACATAATGGAAATATTAAGATGAAAGGAGCGGGCTGCATGGCCGCATCGCCCCCCGTCAAGCGCTGGTATGCGCTGGACAATTCCGCCAAAATTTATACCGGCTCCATGTCCCGCTCCTGGGCGGCTCTGTACCGCGTCAGCGTGACGCTGACCGAGCCGATCCGCCCCGAGCTGCTGCAGACCGCACTGGAGCAGACGCTGCGCCGGATCCCCTCCTTTGCGCTGGCGCTGCGCCGCGGCTTTTTTTGGTACTATCTGGAGGAAAACCACAAGACACCCCACGTGGAGCCGGACGTCAACAATCCCTGCAAACGGATTATCCGCCGGGAAAACGACGATTTCCTGTTCCGGGTGCGCTATTATCGCTGCCGCATTGCGGTCGAGGTATTCCATTCGCTGGCCGACGGCAGCGGTGCCATGGTCTTTCTGAAAACGCTCACCGCCCGGTATCTGGAGCTGCTCGGCCATCCCGTCGAGGCCACCGACGGGGTGCTTGACTGCTCCGAGCCGCCGCATCCGGAGGAGACGGAGGACAGCCTGCGGCGGTACGCACGGTTTGACCACGTCGAATCCCGCCGGGAATCTGCCGGCTACCGTCCCCGCTTCCGGCGGGAGCCCGCCCCGACGCTGCACATCACGACCGGCATTCTTCCGGTCGCCGCCGTGACGACCGCAGCGCGGCAGTACGGTGTCTCCGTGACGGAGTTTCTGGCGGGCAACCTCTGCTATGCCTTTTACCGGCAGCAATGCGCCGAGCACCCGCGCCGCCCGAAGGCGGTCAAGCTCAATATTCCCGTCAACATGCGCGGCTTTTACCCGTCCCGAACCCTGCGCAACTTCTCGCTGTTTGTCAATCCGGGCATTGATCCGCGCTACGGCAGCTATACGCTTGAGGAAACCATCCTGCAGATACATCATTTCCTGCGGCTGAATATCCGGGAAAAGAAGCTCAATGCCATCATGTCCGCGAATGTCGGCTCGGAAAAGAATCCGTTGGTGCGGCTCATGCCGCTCATCGTAAAGGATGTGGCGCTCAACTTCTCCTACTGGATGTACGGTGAAAGCCGGTACTCCTGCTCCATGTCCAATCTCGGCCGCGTGACCGTCCCCGAGGGGATGCGTCCCTTTGTGCGGCGCTTCGATTTTATGATCGGCCCGCAGCGCTATCTGCTGCACGCGGCCACGGTCATCAGCTACGGCGACCGCCTGTATTTCACCGTCACACGCACCGCCCGCGAGGCCGACGTGGAGCGTTATCTGTTCACGGGACTCGTGGAGCAGGGGATTCCCGTCGAAGTCGAAAGCAATCAGGGAGGCTGAAACCATGGCATACTGTGTCCACTGCGGCGTCAAGCTGGCACCGTCCGAGCGGGTCTGCCCGCTCTGCGGCACCGAGGCGGTTGACCCGAAGGAGCCGTTCTGCGCCGAGGCGCCGAAGCCCTATCCGGCCACGCTCGATCTCTTTACCTATGAAAAAAACCGCGGACTGCTTGTCCTGATCGCCACGCTGATTCTGGCGCTTCCCGCCGTTATCTGTCTTGCGTGCGACCTGGCCTACACCCCGGGATCGGGCTGGTCCTCGCTCGTCATCGGCGCCATGGCCTTTCTCTGGGTGCTCTGCGTCCCCCATCTCTTTCTCCGCCGTCACGCCGTTACGCGGCATTTTCTGCTGGACAGCGCGGCGCTCATCGGCTATCTGTTTCTGATCGAGCGCTTCACCGGCGGACGCTGGTGGGGGCCGCTGGCGCTCCCCATCGTGCTGCTGACCGCCGTCCTCGGCATCACGGAATATCAGCTCATGAAGCGCAAAATCCGCGACCCGCTGCAGCGTACCGCGGCCGCCCTGCTCGGCGTCCCGTTTCTGGTCATCGGCATCGAAATTACCGTGGATCTGTACAGCGAGGGGACGGTGCGGCTGCTGTGGTCGTGGATCGTCTCCATCCCCTGCCTGGTCATCGCGGCCGTCCTGCTGCTGCTGTTCCGGCAGGCGCGCCTGCGCTCACAGCTGCATCGGCGCCTGTTCTGGTAGCCGCCGGCTCAGCGCACCGCCTCTCCCCACGTCCCGCACGGCGCAAAGCCGAGGCGGACATACCACGGAATCAGCGTCGCCTCCCGCGGCGCCAGCAGGCAGCGCGGCCCGGCAGCCGCGTCCGATCCCGCACTTTGTAATTTTTGCCATTCCGGTGCCGTCTCTGTGAGGCGGCACCGGTTTTGTTGTAAAGGGACATCTTCGGCTGCGGCCGCAAGCGCCGCCACACAGGCCGAGGCATAGCCCCGTCCGCGGTAAGCGGATAGTGTGGCCACCCCGCCGATCAGGCGGCTGTGCGCCGTTTCCGCCACCGTCAGCGCGGCCGATACCGCACCCTCCTCCCGCAGCACCGCCGCGGCACGGCACCGGCCGCGGCGCACACGGTAAAACACATCCGCATACCACACATCATAGGGCGGCAGCTCCCCGGGGAAGCACGCCGTCAGCAGCGGATACAGCGTATCCGGCCGCACCGACTGTGCCCGCGCTCCGTCCGGCGCAGGCGAAGCTACTCCCGCGGAGCGGCACAGCACCTCGCCCGTGCGGCAGGCACGGAAATCCAGCCTCCGCAGGAGTCCGGCCGTCTCCGCGTCCGTCCGCACCGTCCGCAGCTCGGGATCCATGGAGGCGAACAGCGCCGCCTCCTCCGCGTCCTCGCCCGGCAGCAGCACCGCCGTCTGTCCGCAGACCGCCAGCAGGCTCCCTCCCTCTCCGGCATACAGACGCCATACGGCGGGCCGATCCCCGTAGGTGTCCCGCAGGGAAGCAATACGGACGCCCGCCTCGGAATCCTCCGGGATTTCCGCCGTCATCGGATTGCACAGCCGGATCACCGGGCCAGCTCTCCGATCAGCGCCTTCAGCAGGCGGAAGGTATTCTCCACATCCGCCTCATCGAGCACCGACGAGGCCGAATGAATATAGCGGCAGGGCAGCGACACCGCCGTCACCAGGCAGCCCTCGCCCGCCTGCTGAATGGCGGACGCATTGTTGCCTCCGGCCACCCGCGTCTTGGGCTGCGCGGGAATCCCCTCGCGCGCCGCCGTGGCCATCACGCGGTCGAACAGCTCCTTGTCGTACAGCGTGGCCCGATCCATAAAGGAGACCACCGGCCCCTGTCCGACGCGGCAGACCTCCTTGTCCTCCGGCACGCCCGCCGTATCCGAGGCCGTGGTCGAGTCGATCACCACCGCCACGTCCGGCTTCACAGTATAGGCCGCCGTTTTCGCGCCGCGGCAGCCGATCTCCTCCTGCACCGAGAAGGACAGCACCATGTCGTATTCCGGGATTTCCTCCGTCAGCCGCAGCAGCAGGGCACAGCCCGCCCGGTCGTCGAGTGCCTTGGCCTTGAAGCGGCTGCCGTACAGCGGCACAAAATCGCTGTCGAACACACCCGTATCCCCGACGCTCACAAGTGCCGCGCTCTCCTCGCGGCTGTCCGTTCCGAGATCGATGCGCATGGCATCGACGGACGGGACCTTGCCCCGTTCCTCCTCCGTGCACTGATGAAACGCCTTGCCGCCGATGACGCCGACATGGCCGTTGATGCGCACGCGGCGGCCGAACAGCACCTTCGGGTCAATGCCGCCGACCGCGGCAAACCGCAGCGTGCCGTCCGCGGCCAGACCGGTTACGATCACGCCCACCTCGTCCATGTGGGCATCGAACATCAGCGTCCGCGCCGGCCTCTTATGCCCGCGCACCCGCACAATCAGATTGCCCATCGGGGACAGGGCAATTTCCGTCTGCGCCGGGCTCTCCTGCAGACGCTCATACAGATAGTCGCGCACCGTGCTCTCCCGCCCGGAGGTCCCGTCGAGCGCGCACAGGGTCTTTAAGGTTTCCAAGCTCATGCTTCCGTTCCTCCTTCGCGGATGTACGCCGCCATCAGAGCGGCCACCGCCTCCACATCGTGCACATCCGCCACCTCAATCGGCGTATGCATATAGCGCAGCGGAATGGACAGCAGTGCCGTCGGTACACCGCCGCGCGCCACCGTAATCATATCCGCATCCGTTCCCGTGCGGCCGCCCATGCCCTCGGGCTGCCACGGAATGTCCCGCGTCTCGCACAGCGTCTGCAGCCGGTCGGTCATCGCCGCATCCAGCACCGGGGAAAAGCCGAGCATCACACCGCCGCCGAGCCGTCCGCACCGGGCAGGATCGGCATCGTGCGTGACCGCAAAGCTGACATCCACGGCAATGGCCTCCTGCGGGTCGAGCGCAAAGGCTCCGGTTGCCGCGCCGCGGCAGCCGAGCTCCTCCTGCACCGACAACAGCACCGCCACATGCAGCGGCAGCGGCTCATCCTTCAGCAGCTCCAGCGCGGCAATCACGGCCGCCACGCCGGCACGGTTGTCCAGCGCCTTGGCGCAGACACGGCTGCCCGCCAGCTCCTCAAAATGCGGGCGGAAGCTGACGCGCGTTCCCACCGGAACGGCTGCCCGGGCCTCCCCCGCCGTCATTCCGAGGGCCGCTCCGAGCTCCGGAATCTCCGGCAGCGGGTCATGCTCCCCCGCCAGATGCGGCGGCACCGAGCAGAACACGCCGGCATACGGCCTGTCCGCCCACACCGTCACCTCCGCGGCCGGCAGCACCCGGCGGTCGATGCCGCCGCATTTGTCGAGCCGCAGGAAGCCCTTGTCGTCCACACCGGTCACGACAAATCCGATTTCGTCAATATGCGCCTCGAGCAGCAGCGTCCGGGCTCCGGCCTCGCCGCTGCGGCGGATCGCCGTCACGTTGCCGAGCCGGTCGGTCGCCACCTCGTCACAGAGCGGCCGCAGACGC
>URYX01000045.1 GCA_900552225.1 uncultured Oscillospiraceae bacterium
ACCGCATCCGCTGTGAAGGTAACCCATTTGAACGACGAGCTTTCCTTGCCGGTGATGTCGCTTTCCGCCGACTGGGTCAAGGCAAGGTCCACCCAGCTGTCGCCCACCTTCACCGCGGAGGTGAGGTCGTTCTCTGCCAAAAAGCCGGTATATTCCGCTACGCGGATCGAAACGGCTTCAATCGTCTTTCCGGCAAAGGAATAGATGAGACTGTTCTCCGCATCGGTCGTTTTGCGGCCGGCCACGGACAATCCGCACTCAGAATGATTGGGAAACACGTCCCACTCACCCACCGTTTGGTTTACCTTCGTAAGATCGGTCATGTCGTCGGTGAATGTTTCAGCTGCCTCGGCAGACAATGCCGGAAATGCCGCAAGCATTACAACCGCCAACAGAGCAACGGAACAGAAAATCGCCCAAAATCGTTTCATGTTGTTTCCTCCTCGCAAATTAGTATTGTTTACTATACAAAACGGCCCCGCCGTTTGGACTACTGAAACATACCGGGAGTAATGGCGGTTTCACGGCGCTGTGCGAACAGCCAGTCCCACATAACATAGTCATTGAACACCTTATACCAGATACCGTGGTCAACTCCGGTGTACTCGGTAAAGTGAACGTTTTTGTTGCCGGCCTTTTGCAGCGCCTGCACCATCGCCCGCGTGGCATTGATGTTTACCGTCGTATCGCAATCCCCGTGATAGGTCCACACCGGGATATCGGCAATGACGTCCGCCTTGGTGGGGTCACAGCCGCCGCAAATGGGAACAGCGGCGCTGACGATGCCGGGAAACCGGCACATCATCTCCCACGATGCATACCCGCCCATAGACACACCCACCGCATAGATACGGGAGGTATCCACCGGATACTCGCCCACAACCTCCGCCAAAAGCTCGCAGGCCGCCAGAAACGCCGGCGTGACCGGGGCTTCGTCCAGGTCATAGATGGCGTCGGTGCCGGGAGAGGCCCCGATTGCCTTTTGGTAATTGACCCACCACTGCCCCTCGGCACGGGAAGCAATAGGCGCCAGCAGCACGCAGTCGTGTCCGCTTTCGTACAGGCGGTCGCGCATATACTGATAACCGGAAAGCTCCGTATCGCCGCCGATTCCGTGCCAGTACAGCACCAGCGGATATTCCCGATCCTCCGCATAATTCGGCGGTGTGACGATAAAGTAGGACAAAGTCACACCGTTCGCATCGGTAAAAGTCTGCTGCTGTTCGGTGTATTCATCCCATGTATCCGGCAGCGTCGGCTTCGCGGCGGAGGCCGTCGCGGAAGCCGTTGCGGAGACTGCAGCCGAGGAGACCTCCCCGCTGCGATCCGCTGCGCAGCCGGCCAATCCCGGCAGCACTGCCGCACACAGAAGCACGGCAGCACATCGGCCGATCCCGGGAATTCTCCGTCCGTCCCTTCGGCTTCTCATAGGACTGCTTCCTCCCCTCTCGGGCCATCAGCCCCCATCACGGTTTCGCGGCGCTGCGCGAACAGCCAGTCCCACATATCCGCCTCATCAAACACCTTCAGCCAGATTCCGTGATCCAGCCCCGGATATTCGGTGTAACGCACAACCTTGCTGCCGGCCTGACGCAGTGCTTCCACCATCGCACGGGTGGCATTGACGGCCACCGCCTCGTCGCGGTCGCCGTGGAAGGTCCACACGGGAATATCGGCAATACGCGGAGCCTTGGTGGGGTCACAGCCGCCGCAAATGGGAACAGCGGCGCTGACGCTCTGCGGCAAACGACACAGCATCTCCCAGGAGGCATAGCCTCCCATGGAGACCCCCATCACATACACACGGGACGGGTCAATCGGATACCGACGGCACATATCGGCAAGCAGCTCACACACCGTCAAAAAGGAAGGAGTGACCGGTGCATCCTCCAGCCGGTAAACGGCATCGTGCTCATGGTCGGCCGCAAGCACCTTTTCATAATCCACCCACCATTGTCCCTGCTCCCGCACCGCCAGCGGCGCAAGCAGAAAGCACTCCTCTGTATTCTCGTACAAGCGATCACGCAGATACCGATAACCGGACAGCTCCGTTTCGCCGCCGACGCCGTGCCAGTACAGAACGATCGGATAGCGCTTTCCCTCGGTACAGGCGGACGGCTCGTTCCAGTAATACGACAGCGTAATCCGATTCCGACCGGTAAAGGTCCTGAGCTGCTCGGTATACGGGACACTTTCCTGCATATCCGTCACTCTCCTTCGGACCGACAGTCCTGCCGCACCCTTTGGACATGCGCACAGTACGCACGGAACAGCTCCTCCGTGTCCCCGTTTCCCAGACCGTTGCGGTGCCCCGGCTCGTTGAGCAGACCGGTATACTGGTAGCCATATACCTGCTCCAGCATATCGTAGTGATGGATTTCCCGCATCAGCTCATCAAAGCTCTTGGGGACAAGCGCACCCTCGTCGAACGGAAAACGGAAGATCTCCATATCGACCCAGAAATGAACATCCCATTTTTTACACATTTCCGCAATCTGAGGAATGTTGTTTTCACTGCGGGCGAAGGCAAAGGGAATGAGAATATCCAGGTTTTCCATGATTCCCTTCCATTCCTCCTGGTACAGATGCATATCAATGTTGTTGGGAGCCAACGCCACCGGCTTCGTGGGGGCCAGTCGGTGCGCAAAGGCGGAAAACTCCTTGAAAAAGTGCTGAATGTCCTTGTAGTTTTCGTCCGGGACCGACGGATAACCGTAATATAGTGCGCCCATGATTTCTTCGGAAATATAGAATCCGTAGAACGACTTGTGATGGCCGTACCGCTCTATGAGCTCCGTCGCCACGCGCTTATGCCATTCCAGCGATTCTGGCGAGAAATCAAACCAGGCGAACAATCCGACACCGGGAAACACGGCCATATCGCATGCATCGGCGGCGGTCAGAATAGCCTCCAGCGGATCCGTCTCCTTCATGCCGGGGCGGCGCTTATACAGCTTGCTGTCGTAAAAGGCCTCTCCGTCATAGGTATCAACCGTCATATCATGCTGACAGACATAGTGCTCACTATCAAACACATTTTGAATGAGCACGGTGGTGACACCGATTTCATGCATGGAATACACGTGCTGTTTCCAGTCCTCGTCGGTCATGTTTTCCAGGCCGTCTTTGAAATAGCGTGACTCGGTGGGACTCCAATGGCGGATACTGACCCAACAGCCGTCCAGCAGGCCGGTGGAGGGAACCCCGGTATGCAAGATTTCATAGGGCTGTTCATACCGCCCGCACACGTCCCCCTCGGCCGTCAAAAACTCCACAATCAGCTGAAATTTCCCGCAAAGCCCGCGGATATCGGGATATACCTTATTCAGCTGCAGATTCGGAGCAATGGCATACTCTCCGCAGGCCTTTTTCGTTCCGTCGGGAAATACCGTACTCACCCGAACCTGTGCAGCGGAGTCCGCAGCCAGGCGAAGCTCCAACCGAGCCAGGTCGGAAATCCGTCGGGAGGGAACCGGAGTACAGTAGCAGTTACACATGTAAAAACTCTCCTTATTCACCCTTAAATCCGTTTACAGCAAAGCATTCGCGTCATCCACCATCTTTTGATAGACGGTCTGATAGGTCGCACGCACCGAGTTGATATCATCGCCCTGTCTGACATAATACAGCAGGTAGAACGCGCCGAAGCCCTCCTCCAGAATGCCGTCGGTATAGGAGGGAATATAGAGCTTCTCGGACAGCTTCTCATACAGCTTCTGATGCGCCTCGGTATACCTCGATTTTTCGCTTTCGCTCTTTTCGGCATTGTATTTGCCGATGAGATCGATCAGCATGCCGGAGGTGTACGGAGCATCCGTACCGCTGGCGATTGCAAAGCCGCTGGAATGGCCGAAGCTGTATCCTTCGGTATTTTCGGGGCCGACAGGGAACGCCGTCACACCGATATCGATGTTGATGCTGCCGGCCTCCTTCAGTGCGCCGAACGTCGGCTCCTCGTAGGCATACGCCCCGTGGAAGGCCGCCTTGCCCTTCAGGAACTTGTTCTGGCCGGTCACATACCCGTTGCCGCAGATCGGATTGGTGTGGAAAATATCCTGAACCATTTCCAGCGTGCTGCGCATTTTATCGGACATAATGTTGAGCTCGTACTTGTTGTCAACATAATTGACCGCCGCGCAGGCGTTGGAGGCCTGGAACACCTCATCGTACATGTTTTCCATTCCCATGATGCCGGCCTCGGTATCGGTGCATTCGCGGGCCATCTCCACGAACTTGCTCCAGGTCCACTCGCCGCTTTCATAGAGCTTCTGCGGCTCGTCGGCATCGTAGCCGTTGTTGGCCAGTATATCCCGGTTGTAAAAGATCACATACGGCGTCGCGGAGACGGCCGCGGCATAGTAGTGACCGTCATGCTTCACGTAGTCGTCCATCACGGACAGACGGTGCCACGGCTGCTTCAGATCCACATACTCATCGACCGCTTTGGTGTAGCCCTTTTGATACATGCCCAGGTATTGCTCAACGCTGATCATAAACACATCAATCGGGTCACCGGTCGCAACCTGGGCCGCGACCTTCTGATTCCAGGTCTGGTCACCGACCGTGGTCATAACATTGACGGACTTGCCGTATACCTGCTCCAGCTCCTTGATGGCTTTGTAATACGGACTGGTTTCGTCCGTACCGTCAAAGCCGGGCAGCAGAAAGCTGATTTCTTTGGGCTCCGCGGCAATCGCGGCGGCGCGCTCGCTGTCGTCCGCGCCCGAGCTGCCGCTGTCCGCAGGGGTCGAGCAGCTGCAAAGGCCTCCTGCCAGAATCACACTGAGAGCTGCCGCCAGAATTCGTTTTGCTGTTTTCATACAATCACTCCTACGCATTTATTGGATATCCAAAATCTCTTTACGCGTTGTTGTCCAGCATTTTCTGCGCCGCCATACACACCTTGGCCGCATCGGCGTTGTACAGCGGATAGGCATGCTTTTTCATAGCCTTCTGATAATGGCTCATATAGGTGTAGACACGGGCCTTGTCGTTCATGACGGCCGCCGCATACACATTGGAGCCCCAATAGAAGCTGTCCGGGATCTGAAAGGTCTCCCAGGAATAATGGTTGCAAAAGCCGTCGTACAGCGCCTGCGCACGGGCGGAATCCGGAGCAATCACCCCAAACGATACCGGGAACAGCTGCGCCGTGGCACAGGGATAGAAATTGTCCCAGCTAAAGGAATAGCAGGCAGCATCGTTGCTGTCGATTGCGGCCTCATAGTAGCCCCTCACATTCCACATTTTGCCGTCAATGGCCGCCTTCACCGTTTCCGCGCCGTTTTCCAGCCGGGCCAGCGTCTCGTTTTCCGCGGGAAACTCCGGACAGATGACGGTTTTATACAGCTGAGCCGCCGCGCTCATACCGGCATAGACCTCACAGTTATCCATCAGATACTTGATACGGTAATCCGGCTTGGCAAAGGTCAGACCGTTGTGCATCGTGGCGAACATTGCATTCACAACGCGCCGGATATTCTCCCGTTCGGAGACAATATAGCTCTTATCTCCCGTTTTCTCGTAATACTTCCACAGCACACACAGGAAGGTGGCAGCATATGAGTCGGTGGAGTCGTATAAATTCTTGCCGTTGGACACGGTAATCGCCTCACCGGTCACCCTGCCGTCACGCATGCTGATTTTATAGTCATAAATCGTACCGTCCACGCCGTTATAATCCGTCTGGGCGGTATTCAGGTGCTGCAGATGCCACCCGATATAGGCCTTTACGTGACCGCCATAGGTCCCGGCCTCATCCAGCAGAGCCAGCGCCGCAAAATCCGCAAAATACGGGTTCATCGTCAGCACACCGCTGGCAGAATAGGTCATTGGGAGCGCACCGTTTTCCAGCTGCATCGACGCCAGCCACGCCCGCTCCTCTACGGCTATCTTTTCCAACAAATTTCGTTCCTCCTGACTGAGTGGCTCCGCGGGCGCGGTCGTCACCGTCGTTTTTTCGGTCGTCACCGTCGTTTTTTCGGTCGTCACGGCTTCGGAGGCCGAAGAATCAGCCGTGGAAACCGTCTCCGACGCAGAGGAGGACGCACCGGTCCCGGTCGTTTCGGTGACCGCCGTCGTCGCCCCGCTGATTGCGGAGGGTGTATTGCTGCCGCCGCCCGACCGCGTACATCCGCACAGTCCCGCCAAAAGGCCCGCAGCACAGCATAGAGCCGCCATATGCTTGATCATAGTTTCCTCCTTTATCCCACAATACCGGTGCGTTCCACGCCCTCGGTAAAATGCTTCTGCACCAAGATATAAATGACAATCAAAGGGATCACCGTAATCAGACACGCCGCCGCCAGAATGGAGGCGCGCATAATTTTGATGTCCGCAATCATGGCCTGGCCGGTGAGATACTGCGCCTGCGAATCCAAAGCCGTGCTTGCATTGGTGATGGCAACCGCCAGCGGATAATTCTTGTTGAGCAGCATACCGGACATGGTGTAGTCGTTGTAATACCACACCAGGGAGAACACCGTGACGGTCAGGGCCGACGAGATGACGTTGGGCACCATCACCCGCAGAAAGGTCTGCAGCGGGCTGCACCCGTCGATATAGGCAGCCTCCTCCAGCTCCTTGGGCATATTCATAAACACCTGGCGCAGGATGAAGATATACAGGGCCGAGCGGATGCCGACACCGAGAGCCGCCTGAAGATAGAACTGAAGATAGGTATTCAGCAGCTCCAGGTCCGACATGAGCACGTAAATGGGGATCATATAGCATTTGGCGGGCACGATGATGTTGAAAATCAGCAGGATGAACAGTATCCCGCGGCCCTTGAACCGAAACCGTGCGAATCCGTAAGCGATGAACAGGCAGGAGACCACCTGCAGTGCGACGCACGGGACCACCAGCTTGACCGTGTTCATCAGCGTTGCCGAATAGTTCATCAGCTTGAAGGCCATCCGGAAGTTGAACCAATTCAGCGAGGACGGCACCCACACCGTAGTGGGATTGAGCGTATCGCTCACCGACATGAACGACGCAGATATCATATACAGCACCGGATACAGTGTGACAAATCCGACGCCGAGCAGGAACAGCGTCCGCACGATATGCGTCATCACGGAGCGGGCATGGCGTTTCCCCGCGATGTATGTTTTTCTGTTTGCCACTCCGGCCAAACGCATATTCTCACTCCCTTATCCGTCCACCGAGTAGAAAATCCAGCGGGACAGTATTTTATATACCAATCCGATCAGCAGCAGAATGCTAACACAGTAAATCACGCCGATGGTCGCGCTGTAGGAATAGTTGTTGTTGGTGTAATAGCTGGACAGCAGCTGCATTACCTTGTTGCCGTAGTCCATAAACCCGTCAATCAGCGAATAAATCACCACCACCAGCAGCGTGGGCGAAATGGTAGGCAGCGTAACCTTCCAGAATTTTTCCCACTGTGTGGCCCCCTCCATGTTTGCCACCTCGTAAAAGCTGGTCGGAATGTTGTTCACCGCAGCCAGCATCAGCAGAATCTGAACACCGGATTTCCAGGTCAGATCAAACACCTGATTGACAATATCCGTAATGGAATTCAGCACCTGCTCCGGCATGCCCAGCTCTCCGAAAACCTCCACCAGGTCGGGAGCCTTGAACAGGTAGCCCTGGGTCACCTCCGTCGTGGAGGAGGTCATCATCACCTGGCTCTGGAGAATATTCATCACCGCCCCGGAGGCAATAATCACCGGGAAGAAAAACACGGCTCTGGCAAGTCCTCGCCCGGGGAATTTTTCCTTCAGCACCAAGGCAATCAGCGTACTGAACGCGATGATAATCAGCACCTGCGGAAGGCTGGAGCCGATGGACTCACCCAGATAGGACAGGAAATAGGTGTCCTTCGTGAAAAAATACATGTAGTTATCCAGCCCGACAAAGCTCTTGTCGAAGCCGCCGGCCCCCACCGAAAGCTTGCTGAAGGAATACACTGCCGTTTCCAGCATAGGCCAGGCAAAAAACACGGTAATGCCCACCAGCCACGGGGCAATGAAGAACCAGCCCCAGCGGGAATTTTTCTTTTCCAGTGAGCGCAGCTTTTTCGGCCTTCCGGCGCTGCCTTTCTTCACCGTGATTCCTCCTTTCCTTCTATCCGCCGTTTACCAGCCGATCGGCAGATAGCCTTCGGCCTCAATCACCGCACCGTCCACCGTCACGGCGGTATCGCCGAAGTTGACCACAACCCCCACGCCGTTGGCAAACACGGTTCTGTAGACACGGTCGGCCAGCTTGGTGTGCTCGGTCACCGCCTGGCTGCCCACCAGCGCGAGATATCGCTCCAGATCGGCATACCGCCGTACCATATCGGGCCTCCACGTCTCGAAATCGATGTACGCATACGAGGACGCCGCGGTATTCTGGAACCCGGCAGTATTCCGATACCCCACCGTATAGGGGAGCTCAATGCCGCTTTCAAGCGCCTTCAGCATCCTCTGCTGCGGCGAATCGGAGGCGTTCACGCTCGGAACACTCATTTCCGCCAGACCGTGCAGTGCTATCTGATAGAACGGCACCGCCTCGCTCTCGCACAAAAACCCGCTGTGCTCCACCGGCGTCTCCTGAATCACATCGACATAGGGAAACACATAGGCATTGGCGCTGTCGGCAAGCAGCTCGCCGGAGACTCCCTTGATCTGCGCCACAGCGTCGGACCACAGGGTCTTCACCGCACCGCGATCGTTCGGCTCGGAGCCGAAATCGGAATACATCAGATTGGCCAGCCGTCCCAGCGAATAGCCGTAACCGACACCGTCCGATGGCTGTCGGCTGCTCCATCTCCGCACCGCCTCGACCACCTGCGAGGGAGCCAGCAGGAACACCGCATCGGCGCTTTCATCCCTCTGATAGGTCGTCAGCCGATACCGATACGCCATCAGCGGCTCACGCCGCACCGTCTGTGCGGCATCGTATCGGCAGGAAAATCCGCCCTGATTCTTCTGAAAATGCGTGAAATTCAGATTCAGATGCAGCCGCACATTCGCGCTCTGCAGCGTGCTTACCATGTCCTCGAAGGCCGTGCGGCCGCCCAGTCGGCCCTCGGTCTTGTCGTCCAGCGTCAGGCGTTCGAGCGTACCGTCCTTACCCCAGTACAGATAGTTGACACACAGGGAATCAACACCCTCGGCCTGCAGCCGCTCGGTCAGTGTGACCACATCCCCGTAGGCGGTCACGGGCAGCACACGGGAAACGGGGATTCCCAGAATATTTTCGTTATGCATTACCCCGCCGATAAGCTGCAGCTGCAGGGCCGGGGCTGTGTCATTCCTGACCTGCATGCCCTGCTCGTTCATCAGGTAGTCACGGTACTCGTTCGCCATGGCGGTATAGGTCTTTTCGGAAAGCGGACGGTACTCCACCGCAAACATCTCCAGCCGGCAATGCTCCGGCTCAAACATATTGGCCTGCGTGGATTCAAAGGTCTGCTGGCTGATGTTGACCAGCATCGTCTCCCGGTAGATGAATTCGGTATATGCCGAGGTATACGGCTTCTTCGCACTGGCCACGTTCGCGTTGATATTGGCGCGCGTATCGCCGGAGGTAATGATTCCCAAAAATCCGTTGGCGGCACTCGCCTCACCGAACACCGGAAGCCGCACGGTCTGTGCCGTATTGCCGCTGCTGGTGTTTGCCGCAACTGCCAGGTCGCTTCCGTAAACCCGCTGGCTGTAATTCTCGCCGCTGCTGTCAAACGGAATGAGGGCTCCGCTGCCGTCCGGCACCAGCACGTAGCCGTCCGCAGCGGCCTCGCCGGCTCCGAAATTCGGCAGCACCGAGACGGTGGTGAGCTTGACCGAGCTGCTTGCCTCCTGAATATCCGCCAGCGGAACCACAGCCGTCATGCCCCGCTCGGTCAGCGTCAGCTCTATCGGAATCAGAAATCCTTCGGTCTTGAAATACAGCTCAAACCGCACACCGTTCGCAATCCGTTTGGCACACACGGTTCCCTTATTCACGCAGCCGGCTGTGCTGTTCTGCGAGGTTACATTGGAATCGCGGTCGGCATATTTGATGTTCAACAGCGAGGAGAGCTCCATTTTGGCCGCATTTTTGATGTCCTCGCGATCGGACACCCCCTCGGGTGCACTGGAAATCGTTTCCCCGGTCGTCTTATCGTGCAGCGACACAATGGCGGACGCCAGATCGGCATACAGCACAAAGCGGTTGTTTTCCGCCACGACCTGCATCCCTTCCTCCGCCGTACCGGCTTCAAAGCGAATCGGGGTTTTGATTTCGGAGCTTCCCTCATCGGTGCCGCCGGAGGCAGCCACCAGCGCCCCCACCGCAATGCCGATTACCGCTGCGTAGCCCAGTACGCGCAAGCCGATTTTCAGGAATTTCTTCTTTTTCACAGGCTGCCTCCTTTCCGCTTTACTTCAGACGGATTTCGTTATAGACCGTTCCGATGAAGCTCAGCAGCTGCGTAAACAAACTGTATCCGAGCGTAATAATCAGCACCAGTAAATACATGCCAAGGAACGTCACCAGCAACAGCAGGATGGCCTTCTTCACGGTATACTGATGGACCTCCCTGTTGGACATAAACAGGTGCAGGGCCGTCCACAGAATGCCGATTACCCAGAACACGGTCCAGAAGGTGCTTTCCTCCAGGGAGAACATATGGCTGAGCGCAATCATGACCGCCGTCGTGACGCAATAC
>URYX01000046.1 GCA_900552225.1 uncultured Oscillospiraceae bacterium
ATAGCTGCGGTTGAGTGACAGCAGACCGGCCATTTCCTGAACGGTGATCGGCTCGGCGTAGTTGAAATGGATGAAGTCCAGAACCTGCTGGACATAGGAGCGCATGGAGGCCTTGTCGGTATCGACATCCACCCGCACCTGATCGGCCAGAATCTTCAGCATTCGGATCAGCTGCGACAGAGAGTACAGATCGGGGTTCGGGAGGGGGCGGTTGAGCTCCTGCGTGGTCTCCTCGATGAGAGCGATCAGGCTGTCATCCTCCAGATGTGTGGTCAGATTCTCCCGGCTGAGCGCGGTGCGCTGCAGCAGCTCCTCGCTGCCCTCCCCGTCAAATGCAAAGAAGCAGTAGCTCCACGGGTCCTTTTCGTCGGCCACATAGGAGGTGATCTCGTTCGGCAGAATCAGAAAGACATCCCCCTGACCGAGGGCATAGGTATGCTTGCCGGCCGTATAGAAGCCCTTGCCGTCGATGACATAGTGAATCAGATAAAAGTGGCGGATGGCGGGACCATAGCAATAGCCCGGCGCACAGATGTCCATGCCGCTGTGGCGGAAGTTCAGATAGGAATTGTGGTCTTCCTGTGCGGTAAATAGATAGGGCTCACGGTACGGCATATTTTTCCACTCCCAAGAGGTCACATTTTGATAGAAACTGGTCACATTTGCACTTGAAAAGGAACGGGCAAAAAGAATAAAATAAAAGCGCAAAGTAAAACGCAGCATGGTGTTTTTTACAACGGCTCTGTGTTCAGTATACCTCTTTTTGTCGGAATGTCAATAATAAAATGGCGTTTTTTTGTGGAATCCGAAGGACAAATTGCAAAAATATGCCGTGCTCCCGCACGAAAGGGCACAAAATTCACAGGGTGCGCCTCACCCGGAAAAGAGGAAACAAACGACAATGTTTTTTCATCACGGAAAACGACGCCGCCCTCTCCGGCGGCATCTCCTGTGTGCCGTTGCCTGCGGAACGGGACTTGCGCTGCTCTGCGGCTGTTCTGCGGAGCCTGCGGACAGCCGCGGGAGCGAACCGGGGCCGCGGACGAAGCCGGCCGCACGGAAGCGTCCTCCGTGACGCGGGACACCGACGGCACGGAGACCTCCGGCCCGTCGCAGGCCGTCATCTCCCGTGCTCCGTACATGCCCTCCTGGGCGGAGATGGTGACCGCCCGGCTGCGGGAGACCTATACGCATTCCGCAATCCGGAAGATCAACCGCGCCTCGGCCGGCACCGGAACACACTGGGGCAAAACGGCCGCCGCGGAATGAGCGGTGCCGGAGGCCACCGATCTGGTGATCCTCGTTTTCGGCATGAATCAGGCGGGAGATGCGGGCGATTCCTTCCATAGGGACATCACTCAGATTGTCGAAACCGTCCGCGCCTCCTGCCCGCAGACGGAGCTCCTGCCCGTGTCCTGCATGCTGCCGAATACGGATACCGTGACCTTCTGTAGGCATAAGCTGGCGGCGCAGGAGGAGGCGCTCTATCAGGTGCAGCGCGAGCGGGACGGTGTCGGCGTGGTGCCGGTGCACAGCCTGTTTGCCGCGATGGCGGATAAGGGCAAGAAATTCGTGGATTATACCAGCAACAATATCAACCATCCGAACGACTTCGCCGTGCGCGTCTATGCCCAGGCGGTGCTGGCGGCGCTGGAGGGCTGAAACAACAAGGAGGCTGTCTATGAGAAAGCAAATCGAAGGACTGCGGCGCGGTGCAGCCGGGCTTGCTGCCCTGGCGCTGATGGGAGCGGGGCTGCTCGGCTGTGACCGTACCGATCCGGCGCCGACACCGACACCGAACAGTGAGCTGCCTGCCGCGGTGGCCGCGGTGACCCTCGGCAAGACCCTGCCGACCGGCACCAATCTGAAGGAGGCGGATGTGACCGTGAACGGAACCTCGGAGCTCAAAACCGTGCACGTTGCGGTGGGCGAATACGATGAGGAGATATCCTGCCGCACGCTGCAGGGGATCGGGTCGGAAATGAGCTTCACGGTGGACGGCGTGACGCCGGATACGGCCCTGACGCTCGACCTGGAGGAGATCCATCAGCGGACGGACGGCCACATCGCCTATACGGTGTACGTCAACGACCGCGAGGTCTATCACCGGACCTATAATCCCATCTCGGACGGCGCCAACCACTGCTTCTTTGACGTGGACGCCGCAACGGTCGGAAGCGGGAGCACACTGCGTGTACGCATCGTCAACCGGTCGGCGCAGGAGCTGCGCCTGCGGCGCGTGTGGGCCACCTCCGATCCGGAGGACCGGGTCACGGAGCAGGGGCTGCATAAGCCGCTGCAGGTGATGCTGATGCTTAACGAGATACCCTCGGATCTGGACTACAGCTACCTGACCTCGCTGGTCAATTCCTATAAGGCCGAGGGCGTGTACGAAATCGGCCTGTGCTGGGAAATTCAGTACATGCAGTGGGGCAAGGAAAGAACCGAGCTCTACCTCGACAACGTCATCACGGCCTCGCTCGTGACCGGCGCGCCGCTGTATCTCGGCATCAACAGCTGGTGGAGCGGTACCCCGTCCGGCATGGACGGTAAGGGCGGCATGTGGCAGGATGTGGAATACCATCAGATCACCTACGATAAGCAGGACCGGAAGGGTACGGGCCAGTGGAAGCTGACAACCCCCAACGTGTGGGGCAACAACCCGTGGCTGACCATGAACAGCGAGACCTTCAACAACGCCCGCGAGACCCGTATCCGCGAGACGGTGGCCTATCTGCAGAAAAAGACGGCGGAGATGGCCGTGAAGGAGACGCCCCTGCCCGCAATTCATATCTATACGGAAAACGAACCGATCTATTGGCCGATCAACTGGAACCGCTACGATTTCGACAGCTACCCCGAGGGGGTCGGTGACTTCTCCCCGCTGGTGATTGCCGCGGCGGCCGCCGACGGCATCACGCTCGACCCGACGGACGGACTGTCCGATGAGGAGGCGGAATGGATGTTCCGCAACCTGCATCGCTACATGGTCGGCACGGGCAGCGCCATGGCCGAGGGCTGCGCCACCAACTATATCACCGTCCGGGACGGCACGGTGACCTATCCCGAGGATCAGATGTCCGAAAATGCCTACACGCATTCGCCGCTGCAGGCCATCTATCCCACCTGGAATTTCCGCAAGAGGGCCTATGAGAATCACCTGCTGAAAAGCCTCCATTTCGGCGGCGAGTGGGGCCACGAGCTGAGCAGCGAGGACGACACCTCCATCTTGTCGGACAGCCGGACGCTCGATTACATTCTGGCCTACGGCTCCTACGCCGACATCAACTGTGAGCGCGGCGGCATGAAAAACTTCGATGTGCTGCCGCAGGCCTACGCCTACGGGCTGGAGGGCGTGGTCATCTATAACGTGGATGCCAAAAACGACTCCTCGGCCGTGAAAGACAGCGCCTCCGCAGTGAGCGGACTGCAGACGGTGCGCCACTACTCCGCCAAGGCGCTGTATACCAGTGATTTTTCCAAAAAGAGCGCCTACAGCCAGAACAGCACGCTGACGGCGCTGAACGGATTGCGGTGGGACGGCACGGCGGTTGTACCGAAGACGGCATCCGGCGGAACGCTGCTGTACCGCATCACCGATGCCCAGGCCCTGACGGAGGGCCTGACGGTATCCGCCGCGGCCCAGCTGGGGGACGGCGGCCGGATTGAAATTCTGGCCGGTCCCACGCCGACCTCGCTGCAGTCGGTCGGTGTGTTCAGGACCGATGAGGTGCTGACTGCGGTGGATCCGTCCCTGTATGCCGGGGCCGCCGCTTATGTGCAGGTGCGGCTCTACGGGGAGAGCCTGTCCTCGACGGAACTGAGCAGCGTCTCGCTGAACCGGGTGTCGCTCTATACCTACGAGCCGCTGTCCGGTCCGACCGACGGCTCGCAGTACAGCGGCAGTGCGCTGCGGATGCGCCACGAGTGGATTGCGGCGCGGGCGGATGCCGAGCGGCTGTTTGCCAGATATCTCGAAAAAACGGGCGGCGTTGCCGACGAGACCTACCGGAAGGCCTATGCGCTGTATGCCGAAAACCGCTACGGCGAGTGCCTGAAGGCCATGGCGGCCGCACTCAGTGAGCAGCTTCCGGCGGACTTTATGGTCTCCGGCCACGGTCAGCTCGGAAAATATCCGGTGGAAATCTCCGTCGGCAGCGAGGCACGCGTGTCGGTGCACCTGACGGAGGCCTCGGAGGAGCGGGTGTGCTTTACGGTGACCGCCGACCGCGATACGGAAATCACGGTCTCCCGCCTGGCGGATAAGGGCAGCTACAGCCTGACCCGCGGCGAGGACGGAAGCTATACCCTGACGCCGGGCGGCGAGGTCGCGGTACAGGACGGCAAGGCCTCCTTCACGCTCACCCTGTCGGCCGAGCGCTCGGTGATCTATCCGACCGAGTTTGAGGCGCGCGCCGTCCGCGGCAACAGCACGCAGCTCTTCCTCCAGTCGCAGGATACCCGGGTCTCCGGCTGGTCGAATCAGACGGAGCTCATGGTGGCGGACGATGTCCGCGTGTTCCGCGGCGAGGACGGCACGGCGCAGGAGAACCTGCCCGCATCGAATATTTCTTCGCTGCAGTACGGTGACTACCTGAAGATCCGGCTGAACGACGCGCAGAAGGTCTGCGAGGTCTACGCCTGGTACGGCAGCGTGACCGGCGAGGTGACGGCCGTGCGCGAGGCCTCCGTGACCGGATCGCTCCATAACGCGTTTGTGACGGTACGCACGGCGCAGGGCGAGCGGACGTTTGAAATCGGCAGCGAGTGCAAGCTGTCCTTCGCGGGAGCCACCGGCGAGAACATCAAGCTGGCGAAAATGGGTGAGATCGGCCTTACCGTCGGGCAGACGGTGACGGTGTCCTACAGCCCGTATGAGTACAGCGGGCGTGTGCGCGCCCTGAGCATTTCCTGAGGCGGACTTTGCGGTGCGCGCCGGTCGGTGTGCCCGTTGAGCCATACATATTACAGAGAAAAGGAGAGAATACCGTATGAAACATTCCAAGCGCATATTGGCTGTGCTGTGCTGCGCGGTGCTGGTAGCGGTCGGCCTGCCCGCCCTGCTGCTGACCGGAGCGGCGGATACGGACACCCCGTCCGCGTCCCTGAGCCAGACATTGGATTTTGCCTCCATGGTCAAGGCCAATCTGGAGGACGTCGCCAAGGCCGTGGCGAAAATCAAGGAGGCCGGCGGCGTGGATGCCTCCAACCTGAAGCTGGCCGGCAACCACACACCGGTGGCCAACCCCGGCGGTTATCAGGGTGAGGGCTACTATGTTCAGAAGCTCGACGCCGGCGAGGGCAGGACCCTGCTCAGCGCCGCGCTCGACCTGACCTACTGGGTCGCGACGGCCGATCCGCAGGGCTATATCCGGGTGTATGCCTCCGCGGACAACGCGAGCTGGACCGAGGTGTTTCAGCAGAACAAGGGCAACGGCGACCCCTTTAAGGGTGAAACGCGCCAGAGCAAGACGCTCGATCTCCCGCTCGGTGAGAATCAGCGCACCGTTTATGTCAAGGTTGTGATGCAGCACTGGAGCACCTATGAGGGTGCCGCCGTCAAGGAGAGCACGCTGCGCGGTACGGCGGCCGACACCGCCGATACCGTATCCGGCCGGCTGAATTTCGCCGCGATGGCGAAAAAGACCTATGAGGACAAATCCGGCACCAAGGCAAAGATTCTGAAGGCCGGCGGCGTGGATGCCGATAACCTGTTTTTGAAGGGCAACCACACGGCCGTAGCCAACCCCGGCGGCTATGCGGGCGAGGGCTGGTATATTCAGAAGCTCGATGCCGGCGAGGGCAAGCTTCTGCGCGAGGCCGTGCTCGATCTGACCTATTGGATTGCAACCAACAATGACGGTCAGGGCTACATTGAGGTCTATGCCTCCGCGGACAACGCGGGCTGGAATAAGGTGTTTGAGCAGCGCGAGGGCAACGGTGATCCCTATGATGTCTGGACGCGTCAGGCAAAGACCGTCAGCCTCCCGCTCGGTGAGAGCCAGCGTACCGTCTATGTCAAGGTCGTGATGCAGCATTGGAGCACCAACGAGGGCGCTGCCGTCAAGGACAGCCTGCTGCGCGGCCGCGCAGCCGCCGCCCCGGTCACGACGACCACCACCGAGTCCGCCGCCACGACCACGACGACCGAGTCTGCGGCGACCACAACCACCACCGAGGCCCCGACTACGACCACCACGGAGACCCCGGCGACCACGACCACGACCGGGACTCCGGCCACGACCACGACCACGGCGTGGACGGGCGCGGTCAGGCAGATCAGCGCCTCCTTCGACTTCGCGTCGAGGCCGGCCGATACCGACGTAAAAACGGTGCTGGCCGACCTGAAGGCCGCCGGCCTGTACGACTGCGGCAACGTCTACATCGGCGGCAACTACGGCAGCACGGCCACCCCCGGCGGCTACAACGGCGAGGGCTATGTGGTGCATCGTCTGTCGGCGCCCGCGGGCGAGACGCTGCTGTCCGCCTCGCTGCAGCTCAGGTACTGGGTGCGCCACGATGACCCGAACGTGAACCCCGGCTATGTGGCGGTGCTCGTTTCGACGGACGGCGCAAACTATACTGAATTGGCCCGCTTCGAGGGCAAGGCGGAGTATCAGGAGCTGCAGGAATACAAGGCTGAGCTGCCTGCCGCCGGACAGAAGGATATCTACGTCAAGGTTATCATGCAGCACTGGGAGACCTACGAAGGCGCTGCGGTCTCGCTGATCCGCCTGAACGGCACGGTGCCGGATAAGAGTGCTCCCGCCCCGTCCGAAAAGCACCGCGTGAGCGGCGGCCATAGCTTTGACGGTCTGCCCTACGGCGAGGTTGAGGCCTCCGACATCGGGGCCGTGGATGAGAGCAACCTGTATTACGGTATCGACGGCGTGCCGGTGCTGTCGCCCCGCAACGGTTACGAAACGGCCTATGCAACGTGGAAATTTGACGCGGCCGAGGGCGAGACCTTCGACGATGCCGTGTTCGGCTTCGTCGGCCGGACGTGGTTTATCTCGGAGGATCAGAAGGACAACAACACGCTGAAGGTGCTGGTGTCCACGGACGGCGAAAACTTCACCCTGGTGAAGGAATACCGCTCCAACGACAATCAGAACGATCAGCAGAAGCTTGAGCTGGATCTGACCTCCTATGCCAAGGGCGCGGAGCATGTGTATGTCAAGATGGAGTGGCTGCTGTTCGACAGCCCGCACATCATGGGCATCCATTCCGTCTCCTTCCTCGGCAACGAGAACGGAAAGACGGCGGGGGACGACGGCGGCGACGGGCCGTCCGCCGGCTCGGCGCTCCCGCTTCTCCCCGTGCTGCTGGTGGTGACGGCGGGCGCCGCGGCGACGCTCATTCTGCTGCGCGGCAGCCGGAAAGCCTCCGGAAACGCCTGACCCGCCCTGTATACGGAACTGTAAGCACCGACCGACCGCCTTGTCTGCTTTGCCGACAAAGCGGCCGGCCGGGCTTTCCGACGATGACGACATGGAAGGAGATAGGGTATGGGAACCCTACGGATCAAATTCTGCCGCCGGGCGGCGGCCTGGGCGCTGGCCCTGCTGATGCTCGGCACGGCGCTCCCCCTGCTGACGCTTCCCGCGGCGGCCAAGGAGGAGCTGAGCGCCTCCTATTCCTTTGACAAGCTGAGCTTCGGCGAGGTCGAGGCCTCCGATATCGGCGCCGTGGAGGAGTCGAACATGAAGTTCGGCGTGGACAATGTGCGCCTGCTGTCCGCCCGCAACGGCTACGAGGAGGCCTACGCCACCTGGAAGCTGGACGGCGGCACCGAGACCTTCGACAGCTTCGCTTTCCGCTTCACGGGACGGACCTACTATGTCTCGGAGGAGCAGAAAAACAACAACTCCATGAAGGTGTCCGTCTCCGCCGACGGAACGAACTTCACTCTGGTGAAGGAGTACAGGTCCAACGCCAACGCCGATATGGGACAGCAGTTCGCGCTGGATCTGTCGGAGTATCTGGCGGGTCAATCCACGGCCTATGTCCGGATGAGCTTTTTGGTGTTCGATTCGCCGCATATCATGGGCTTAAAGTCGGTGGAGCTGATTGCCAACGGCTCGGTCGAGGTGGAGAAGGATCCGGAGCCCGTCGTGACCGATAAGACGCCCGAGCAGTGCCGCCTGGTTACGCAGTTCCACGCCTTCAATCAGCTGGCCTTCGGCGAAGTAACACCGGAGGAAATCGGTGCCGTGTCGGCGCAGAACATGAAATACGGCGTCGATGAGGTGCCGCTGCTGTCCGCCCGCAACGGCTATGAGCCGGCCTTCGCCACCTGGATGATCGAGGCGGCGGACGGTGAGCCGCTCAACGACCTGGTGCTGACGCTGGTCGGCCGTATTTGGTATATGGATCCGGCGCAGAAGGACAAGAGCACGCTGAAGCTCCTGGTGTCGCTCGACAACCACAATTTTGACCTGGTCGAAACGCTGTACCCGACCGAGGAGGCCAACGACGCGCAGAAGCTCACCTACGACCTGACCGAATATGTCAAGGGCTACGGCCGGGCCTATGTACAGCTGCAGTTTTTGGTGTTCGACTCGCCGCATACCATCGGCTTCCGGTCGGTGACGCTGACCGCCAATACGGCGGGCATCAGCGATGACACCGGCTCCTCCAGAATGCCGGTCAGCAACGTGCAGTCCTTCACCTCGCTTCCGGTGGGAGCCGCCTCCGCGGAGGCGCTCGGCGCGGAAAAGAGCGCCAACCTGACGTTCGGCTTAAACCGCGTACCGCTGCTGACGGCGCGCGAGAGCGGCGAGGACGCCTACGGCATCTGGAAGATCACGGCGGCCGAGGGCGAGACCTTTGACGACGCGCACCTGACGCTGATCGGAAAGACCGGCTTTGTGAACGCGGACAAAAAGGACACGAGCTTCCTGAAGGTGACGGTATCGACGGACGGCGAGAGCTATTCCGAGGTACAGACCTTCACTGCGACGGAGGAGACCTCCGATACACAGAAGCTCTCGATGGATCTGACCAACTTCGTCTACGGGGCCAATCAGATCTATGTCAAGCTGTATTTTTCGAGCGAGGACGATCCGACGGCGTTCGGTCTGCGCTCCCTGACGCTGGTCGGCAACGCCGGAGAGGACTATGACGACTTCACGCCGGCCGTTGAGGACGTGGTCATCCCGGAGGGCAGAGCTACCACGGTCCCGTCCGGAACGCAGGGAACCGCTTCCGGAACGACGGCCGGTGACGGGCCCTCCGCCCCGGCGGGCTTCCCGTGGTGGGGCATCGTGCTGATCGTGATCGCGGTGCTCGGAGCCGCCGGCACGGCCGTGTGGCTCGTGCTGAAGCGCAAAAAGGCAGCACCGACTCAGAAGTAAGGAGGAAATCAGATGAAAAAAGCAGGAATCCGCAGCCTCTGCCTGGCGCTGGCGGCGGGACTGGTGCTGACGACGGCCGGCTGTGCCGGCAGCGGAACAACATCCGGAAGCAGCAGCCCGGCCGCGTCTCAGACGGTCAGCTCCGACGGCAAGGTGGACTTCGGCGGCAAGACGCTCAAGGTAGCCGTGTGGTATGAGCCGGAAAAACCGACGCTCGGCATCTCCGAGAGCGGCGACGCTTGGTATTATTCGCTGAAAAACGCGGAAAAGCAGTATAACTGCAAGGTGGAATGGGTCATCAATACCCAGGATGCCCATTTCAGCAACTTCATTCAGAAAAGCCTGTCGAATGAGGTGTACGCCGATATCCTGATGTGCCATTCGTGGAACTACGTCAGTCTGATCAAGCAGCAGCTGCTCGAGCCGACGACGGAATACGTCAGCAAGGCGGCCGATGCAGATCACTGGAATCAGACCACCTTTACGCTGAACGGCGAAAACTGGGGTCTGATGCCGCAGGGTCAGTATTATACGCCGACCAACGTGTTCCTAATCAACACCAAGCTGCTGAATAAGCTGAAGCTGGACAATCCGCAGGAGCTGGCCAAAAACGGCACGTGGACCTGGGATAAATTCCGCGAGTACTGCCGCGCGGCGACCGATCCCGCGCAGGAGCAGTACGGCGTGGGTTGCTTCATGCTGGCCTCGGTGCTCAAGACGACCAACAACGTCTCCTATATGGTCAAGGACGAGGCCACCGGGAAATACATGAACGGCCTGACCTTCGGAGAGGGCAAGACCCGCGCCATCGAGCTGCTCGAATTCCTGCAGAAGCTGTCGGTGGAGGATAAGGCGGTGCTCGGCTCGTGGGACGGCGGTACGGAGGCCATGGACGAGACGGTGGATGCGTTTAAGGACGGCAAGCTGCTGTTCGCCTTTGTCCCGTCGGTGACCAGCCTGAAGAAATCCGGCTTTACGGATTATTCCGTCGTCACCCCGCCGCTCGGCCCGTCCGCAACCGGCCTTGAGGACGTGGTGGATGCCTTCGCGTTCTGGTCGCTGCCGTCGCATTCCGACTTCTCCGCGGCGGACCGCGCCGCCTTCTGGATGGAGGCCAAGCGCATCTGGGATCCGTCGGATACCGAGGGCGGCTACTATGAGGAATCCGAGGACGAGGTACGTCAGGAATTGCTGGATCTGAACTACGTCACCATGGAGGACGTGGATTTTCTG
>URYX01000047.1 GCA_900552225.1 uncultured Oscillospiraceae bacterium
AGTCGTCGGCAGCGTCAGATGTGTATAAGAGACAGATGCTGGCGATGGCGGCGCACTGCGCAATCGACAGCTCCGAGATGCTTTTGCCGAAGTAGTATTCGGCCCCGACGGCGACCCCCTTGATGTTGTCCGACAGGGGGAGAACGTTGAGGTAGGCCTCGATGATCTCCTCCTTGGAATACATCTTTTCCATTTCGATGGCACGCAGAATTTCGGTGACCTTTCGCGTGATGGAGTGGTCGTTGTCGCCGGTCAGCTGCTTGATGAGCTGCTGCGTCAGCGTTGAGCCGCCGAATTCCGTATCGCGGAACTTTAAAATCAGGTTGGCAAACGCCGAAATGGTACGCTTCCAGTCCACGCCGTAGTGATCGTTGAAGCGCTCGTCCTCAATGGCAATGACCGCGTTTTGCATATACAGCGGGATCTCGTCAATACCGACCCATTTGTGGTTGGCCCCCTGAATATGCAGAAAATCCTCCCACTCGCCGGAGGTCTCGTTATAGGTCTTGATGACGCTGGTGGTTTTGGCGTTGATGACAGACAGATCGGGAATCGTGTCCGCGATGTCGAAGCTCGTGGCCACATACACGGCCAGGGCACTGCCGACCATACATCCGGTAATCACCGCCACCAGCAGAATCGTCAGCAGCGTCTTGAGCAGAATATTCAGAATTTTGGCCGCCGTGACAACGGCAGGGAGCTTGTACCACGGGCAGGACGGAGTCTCCGTCGGCCGGGGTGTTCTTCTGCTGTGGTTTGTCAATACAACAACCTCCTTGAGAAAGCACGGATCTGAAAACGCCGCCGTGTGCGGCACAGAGAGAGCCGCCTGCGGCAGCCTCCCCGATCAACGGGCAACCAATAGATATCTCTATCATAAAACAAAACCGCAGAAAAGTCAATTCGGGAGGCCCAAAAAATCCGTTTCTGCCGCAAAATCCGGGCAGCCGCCCGCGCCTGCGGCAGGTATAGTTTACGCCCGCGCCGGGCAAACTAATCACCGTATCCGCCGACAAAGCAAGCGGGGGAATATGCCGTTTCCGAAACGGCTGTATCCTGATGGCTTTGTCGGAGCATGAGAAAGAGGGGGCGGAGAGCCTTGCGAAAAACAGCCGTATGGCGCACCACGGCCGCCGCGGTGCTGACGACGGCCGGCTGCGTGGCCGCTTGGATCGGCCTGGCCGTACAGACCGGCCGGACACCCGACACGGAGCAGCCGGAGCCGGCGGGAATGACCACGGCCGCTCAGGCCGTATACCGCGTGCTGGGGGTGTGGCAGGGGCGCCTGGCGGTCTTTCGGCCGGAGGAGGAGACGCCCGAAAGGGTGTATGAGGTATGGGTGTCGTCCCTGCCCGATGCGGAGCGGGAGCGGCTCCGGGCCGGGATCGCCGTCTCCGACCGCCGCGAGCTGCTGGCGCTGCTGGAGGACTATACGGGCTGAGCGGGTCAAAAACTCTATTTTGACGCGCTCGTAGGCTGTCTGAAAGGCTGCAGGCGCACGACGCAGGAAGCAAAAGCGTTGGCCCTCAGGGCCGACAACATTTGAACAAACGATGAAGAAAAGAATCGCCATTTTGCCGTTCTTTCCTTAAGTTCCTATTGCTTTTGCGGCCTGCAGCTTTTTGGACAGCCTGGGGCCGCCCGCGGGCGGCCTACATAGCGGCCTTGCCGTAGAGACGCATGATTTCGTCGAGGATTTCGGTGTGGGAAAAATCGCGGTTGTAGACCAGCTTGGTCTCGCGCACCATGCTGAGATTTTCCACCGGCAGCGCGGTGAGCTTTCCCTTTTTGAGCTCGTCGAGACAGGCGCTGCGCGGCAGGATGGAGACTCCGAGGTTCAGCCGGATCAGATCCTTGATGGTGGCGATATTGTCCACCTCCAGCGTGACGTTGAAGGAGGCAATGGCTTCGCCGCTTCGCTCCAGCGCGGATTCAAACAGCATCCGGGTGGCGGAGGCCGGGGTACGCAGCAGCATCTTCTGCTGCTTCAGCTGTGCCAGCGTGACCGCGGCCCCCCGCGCCAGCGGATTGTCATTGGACATGACGCACATCAGCGAATCGGTGCCGAGCATCAGGAAGGAAAAGCGCGGATCACTGCCCGCACCGTCCAGAACGGCGAGATCCAGCTCATAATTTTCCAGCTTATCATAAAGATTCGGAATGGTATCCGCAAAAAGCATAATTTTAAGTCCGTGGTGCAGGTCACTGCAGCGCGCCAGCACGGCGGCGGTCAGGTTGCTCTCGGAGGTGTGCGTGATTCCGATGCGCAGCACGGAGAGATGCCGCTCGGCGTTTTGCAGCTCCACGCGCATCTTGGCCTCCAGCGCCGCCAGACGCCGGGCATATTTGACGGCAATTTCCCCCTGCGGGGTGAGCTTCAGCCCCGATCGGCTGCGGATAAACAGGGGCGCACCGAGCTCGGTCTCCAGCTGCTTGATGTGGTGACTGACGGCGGGCTGTGTCATGGAAAGGACGGCGGCGGCCCGTGTAAAATTCTGCTGCTCGACCACGGCCAGCAGGGTCTCCATTTTCGGATCCGGCATAGACATTCCTCGATTCATTCCAAAAATTTATTATAGTCAAAAAAAGCATGATTTGATTTTATGACAAAGACAGTGTATCATAAATCCGTTCTTTTGGCAAGAGCGGCCGCATAGATAAAGCAAACGGGAAATATGCCGTTTCCGAAACGGCGGTGCCCGGACTGCTTTGTTTCAAGCAGCGCAGAGAAGCGCCGCCTTGTACCCGATCGCCCGCGGCGGCAAAGGAGGAGAACGCCGTGCTGACCCCTTTTTACGAAGCCCTGCATATTACCTCCGGGGTCTCGGTTGTCATCATTTCGGTGGCGCTGATGCTGCTCGGAGGCTTTTTGCTGACGCGTCTGACCAAGCGTCTGCACCTGCCGAGCGTGACCGCCTATATTGTGGCGGGCATTCTGCTCGGCCCGTACGGAATCAACTGCGTCCCGGAGCGCATCGTACAGGGCATGGATTTTATTGCGGATATCGCGCTGGCGTTCATTGCGTTCAGCACCGGTGAATTTTTGAACCGGGAGAACCTGCGCAAAAGCGGCGGCAAGGCGGCCGTCATCACGCTGTGGGAGGCATGCCTGGCCTCGGCGGCGGTCTTTGCCGTGTGCTACGGGCTGCTCAGACTCGAGCTGAGCTTTTCGGTGGTGCTTGCGGCGCTGGCCGCGGCGACGGCTCCGGCCTCGACCGTGATGACCATCCGTCAGACCCGCGCCAAGGGCGATTTTGTGGAGACGCTGCTGCAGGTTGTGGCGCTGGACGATGTCGTGGGCCTGATCGAATACAGCATCGCCGTTTCGGTGGCGCTTGCGGCGGCCACCGGCAGCTTCAGCGTCGGACATATTCTGCGCCCGCTTGCCGCCAACGCGCTGGTGCTGGGGATCGGCGGCGGATTCGGGTGGCTGCTGAGGCTGCTGCTGTACAAACGCTCGACGGATAACCGGCTGATCGTATCGATTGCCATGCTGTTCGCCTTCTGCGGCATTTGCGCGCTGCTGGACGTGTCGCCGCTGCTCGGCTGTATGGCGATGGGCATGGTCTACCGCAACCTGACCGACGACGAGCGGCTGTTCCGTCAGCTGAACTATTTCAGCCCGCCGATCCTGCTGCTGTTTTTTGTGCGGTCGGGCGTGAATTTCGATCTCGGGGCGCTCGGCAATACGGCAGCCTCGGTCGGCGGGGTGTCCCTGCTGGCAGTCGGTGTGATCTACTTCCTGGTGCGCATTGTCGGGAAGTACGCGGGCGCATTTCTCGGCTGTGCGGTCACCGGCAAGAGCCGCCGTGTGCGGCAGTATCTCGGGCTGGCCCTGATTCCGCAGGCGGGGGTCGCCATCGGTCTGGCCGCCATGGGGGCGCGGACGCTCGGCGGCGAAACCGGTGCGGCACTGGAGACGATCATCCTGGCCTCCAGCGTGCTGTATGAGCTGATCGGCCCGGCCTGTGCCAAGCTGGCGCTGTATCTGTCGGGCTCCTATTCCGATAAGCTGGAGGATCTGGTGCCCGCCGAATCGACACCGGAGGGCGCTCCCCCCAAGACGGAGGTGGAGCTGCTGATCGACCGTATTCAGGCTATCCAAAGGGAGCTCCCGCAGCACGAAAATCCCTATTATGAGGAGGAGCAGGCGTTCACCGAGGCGGCGGAGCGCTTTGCCCATACCGGAGCGGAAGCTCCCCCGCCGCCGCAGGAAAGGAGGGCTCATCCGTGAACTTTTGGAAGGAAACCGCCGACCCGATTGCCGCATGGCTGGGGGAGTGGTCGCAGACCCTGAACCCCGCCTCGGCGCTGCTGCGCCTGGCCCTGATCGTGCTGCTGGCCTCCATCATCGGCTGCGAGCGCTCCAGCAAGCGCCATTCCGCCGGTCTGCGCACCTTTGTGCTGATGGCGTTCGGCTCCGCGGGAGCCATGCTGCTGGATCTCTATTGGATGCAGCGCACCGGCTTCGGCATGCCGCTGCTGAGTGCGGCCACCGTCATGGCCGCCGCGCTTGTGAGCATCAAGTCCATTCTGTTCAGCTCCCGCAATCAGATCAAGGGACTGACCACCTCGGCGGGTCTGTGGACCTGCAGTATCCTCGGATTCACCGCGGGCGCGGGGCTCTATACGGTTACGCTGCTCGAATTTGTGTTTTTGCTGTGTATTCTGGCGGGGTTTCCGGCGTTTGAGCGGTATCTGAAAAACCGCTCCAACCATTTTGAGATTCATCTCGAGCTGAAGGGCAGCGAATATGTCCGGGATTTCATCACGGTCAGCCGCCGGCTCGGACTGCGGGTGGATGAGATGGAATCCAATCCCGCCTATGCGGGCTCGGGACTCAGCGTCTATACCATCACGGTGACGGTGTGCAGTCCGGAGCTGAAAAAGTATAAAACGCACTGCGAGATTATCGAGGCGCTGCGCTCGCTCGACTATATTTACCATATTGAGGAGATGTGCTGACCGAAGTCTGCCCGGCTGCGGCGTACTCTGATGCGAAAAACGGGAGTCGGCCCCGTGTCCTTCGGACACCGGCCGACTCCTGTTTTAGCAGTTAAAATTACAACCCGTATATTCTAATGTGAAATATACGCTAAAACGCACCGTAAAACACCACACCGAGGCCGGCGGACAGGAGCAGCATGGCAATCGGGGAGGGGGCCCGTCCGGTGCACTTCTGCATCAGCGCATGCAGCGCAAACAGCAGCGCGAGCAGCAAAAATCCGCGTCCGTCCGCCGAGCCCGAGCCGGAGGGGCCGAGCCCGCAGAGATGAGTCAGCGCCATGGTGACGGCAGTGGCCAGAATCATGGCCACCACGCCGGGGCGAATGCCGGACAGCACGCCCTCTACAGCGGGCCGCTTCAAAAATCCGTGCAGCACCGAGGCAATCAGCAGCAGCACGGCGAAGGAGGGCAGAACGACGCCGAGCGTCGCCGCCAGGGCACCGAAAAAGCCGCCCTGAGTGCTCCCGATAAAGGTGGCCATGTTGACGGCAAGCGGGCCGGGCGTGGATTCCGAAACGGCGATCAGATTCATCAGCTCCGACTCGGACAGCCAGCCGTTTTGCAGCACCAGCTCCCGGAGGAGCGCAATCATGCCGTAGCCGCCGCCGAAGGATACCGCCCCGATTTCCAGAAAGGTCAGAAACAGCCGAAGAAGGATCATGACCGCGGCCCTCCCTTGCGGCACAGACGGCGCAGGGTATAGGCCGCGAGGCCGGCCGTGCCGCAGAGCAGCAAAAACCACAGCGAGGAGATGCGGACGGCGCAGAGCGAGGCCGTCACCATCCCGCCGAATACGACCGCCAGCAGCACAAGGGTCAGCGCATTGCGCGGCAGCGTGCGCAGCATGCGCCACCCGGCGGACAGGATCAGATAGATGACGCAGACCTGAATGCCGCGAAAGGCATAGGTCACATAGGGGATGCTCAGAAAGGCATCCAGACACAGCGAAATCAGATAGAGAATCACAAAGGAGGGGAGGCAGACGGCGAAGGTGGAGACGACGGCACCGCGTACTCCCGCCATGCGGTAGCCGATATAGGTGGCGCTGTTGACGGCGAGCGGGCCGGGCGTGGATTCGGCAATGGCCGCCATGTCCAGAAAATCCTGCCGGCTGAGCCATGACCGCTTTTCCGTGAATTCGTGCTCCAGCAGCGCCAGCATGGCATACCCGCCCCCGAAGGTAAAGGCCCCGATCTTCAGAAAGGTTCCGAACAGTGTGCCGATCATGTGTGAGCGCCTCCTTCCGCGGCCGTGCAGCCGCAGACTTGTTCTGTCCTTTTTATACCGCGCCGCTTTCGGAACGGCAAGTAAAATTGAGCGTAAAGTGCGTAAAAAAGGGCGGCTGCCGCGCACAGACTCTTTGCCCATATCCTCCGTAAAAGATAGGTCTTGCGCGGCGGCAGGAAATGGTGTATAATGAGTGCGAATTTTCATGCGTCAAAATACGACAGAGGGAGGTGCGGCGATGTACCGCTTCAACGGAATGCAGATGAGCGATGTGGCGGTGCTGCCTGCGCAGGCCGGGCACTATCTCTGCCTGGCGAGCGAGCTGCAGCTCCGGGTGCTGCTGTGGATGGCGACGGCGGGCCGTCAGGGCGGCTGTGCGGCGGACTGTGCCGCCGCGCTCGGCGGCCGCGTGACCGAAGCGGCCTGTGAGGACGCATTCCGCTATTGGGTCGGAGAAGGTCTGATGACGTCGGACGGTGCAGCCGCCCCTGCGGCGGGGATTGCGGTTCCCGCTGCGATTCCGGCTGTGTCCCCGGTTCCGGCGGCTGTTCTGCCGGTGGTTTCCGCGCCGGGCACGGAGGAGCGCCGTACTCCCGTCAAACGTCCTCCCGCGGTAAAACCGCAGATGACCGAGGTGGTGAACCGCCAGAAGCAGAACGAAAAATTCGCGTTTCTGCTGGTGGAGGCCGGGTCGCGCCTCGGCAAGGCGCTGTCTCCCGCGGACCAGGAGACGCTGCTTTACCTGTACGATACGGCCGGGCTTCCCGCCGAGGTGATTCTGCTGTGCATTGCCTACGCCGTGCAGCGGGGCAAAAACAACATGCGCTATATCGAAAAGACCGCGCTGGATTGGGCGGACCGCGATATCCGTACCATCGGGGAGGCGGATGCCTATCTCTGCCGCCTTACGCAGCAGGACAAGGCGTTTGAGACGCTGTCCGGCTGGTGCGACCTGCCGCCGCGTCCGACGGTGACGCAGAAGGCGTTGGCCGCCAAGTGGATCGGGGAATGGGGCGTCAGCCGCGACCTGCTGCTGTATGCCGTGCAGGTCTGCCTCGAAAAAACGGGAAAGTTTCAGTATACCTATATTGACCGCGTGCTGGAGAGCTGGCGCGCGGAGGGATGGAATACGGCGGAAAAGGTCAAGCGCGGGAAAACCGCCAAGCCCGAGGCCGCCGCAGCCCCCCGTACATCGGCCGGCGGCTTTGACGTCAGCCAATACGAGGCAATGGTGAGGGCTCACACGCCGAAATACCGAAAGAAGGAACAGACATGAGCTACAGCCGGGAGGTTTACGACGCGGCATCGGCGGAGCTGCAGCGGCGTCGGCGGGAGGCCGAGGGCGCTGCGGAGGCGCTGCGGGAGCGTGTCTTCCGGAAATATCCGCGGGCCGCGGCACTGGAGCGTCAGATGGCGCAGGCGGCGCCGCAGGTGGCGCAGGCAGTGCTGAACGGGGGCGATCCGACCGAGACGGTGCGCCGCATCGAGCGGGACAACCTGGCGGCGCAGGAGGAGCTGCGGCAGATTCTGGCCGCCGCCGGGGAGAAGGCCCGGGACTTCTCCCCGCAGTATACCTGTCCCCTGTGCGGCGACACGGGATATGTCGGGCGGGAAATGTGCTCCTGCTTCCGGGCGCTGCTGGCCGACGGGGCCGGAAAGCAGCTCAGCCGCATTACCGGCATGAAGCCGGCGCGCTTTGAGGAGATGGATCTGCGGTATTACAGCGATCTGCCGGATGCGGAGCGGGGCGAATCCCCGCGGGAGCATATGGCGGACGTGTTGGACTACTGCCGCTGCTACGGGGAAAATTTCCATGCGCAGGCGGAGAGCCTGCTGCTGTTCGGCACCACCGGAACCGGGAAAACGCATACGGCGCTGTCGATTGCGCGGCTGGCGGCGGAGCGCGGATTTTCGGTGGTGTACGGGCCGGTGCAGCAGCTGCTGCACCGGGTGGAGCGGGAGCACTTCGGACGCGCGGAGGGCGATGCGGAGGATACGATGATTGCCTGTGATCTGCTGATCCTCGACGATCTCGGGACCGAGCTGACGACGCCGTTCTACACGGCTACGCTGTACAATATTATCAACGGGAGGCTTCTGCGCGGAGCCCCCACCATTATCAGTACGAATTTGCTGCCCGCCGATTGGCCGGGCCGTTACGGAGAGCAAATTGCATCACGGGTACTCGGAACGTATCAGCCGCTGCTGTTTGTCGGTCGGGACATCCGACAGGTCAAGCTGGAGCAGAGCTTCCGGGTGTGACAAATACGGATCGGGAGGTCAGATGTATGGGAGAAATCAAACTGTGTATGGGCTGTATGCACCCGCTGCCGGAGGGTCGGACGGAGTGCGGTCTGTGCGGGTATCCGGTGAACGGAGAGAACCCGACGGAATATCTGCGGGTCGGGACAAAGCTGTCCGACCGCTATACCGTGGGACGGGTGCTGTCCGTCGGCGGCGATTCGGCGCTGTATATCGGATACGATGACAGTGAGAATACACCGGTGTTTGTGCGGGAATTTTTGCCGGCCACGCTGTGCGAACGGATGGAGGACGGCTCGCTGCATCCGATCGGCGGATGCGAGTCTACCTACGGAGAATATCTCGGCTATTTCCACACGCATGTCCGTGCGCTGGCGCGGCTGCGGGATCTGCCGATCATGCTGCCGATTTTTGACATTTTTGATCAGAACAACACCTCGTATGCCGTCAGCGAGTACGCCGAGGGCATCTCGCTGACGCGTTACGTGCGGCAGCAGGGCGGCCGGCTCTCGTGGGAGGAGGCGCGGCGCCTGTTCCTGCCGCTGCTGACGGCCGTGGCTTCCTGCCACACCGCCGGCGTGTACCACTACGGCATTTCGCCCGATACGCTGCTGGTCGGCTCGGACGGACGGCTGCGGCTGACCGGATTTACGCTGCCGCAGGTGCGCACCGTCAATACGGATCTGAAGCCGCAGCTGCAGGCCGGCTATGCCGCACCGGAGCAGTATGATTTCGGCCGGGAATGCACTCCGGCGACCGATGTATACGGGATTGCCGCCACGCTGTTTTTTGTGCTGACCGGCAACCAGCCTCCCGAGGGCACCATGCGGGATGCGCAGGGGCGCGACCTCCTGCTGCCGCGTGAGGTGTCCGCCAAGCTGCCGAATCATGTGGCGGCGGCTCTGTCCCGGGCGCTGGAGGCGGTGGCCGACCGCCGGACACAGACGGTGCTCGAGCTGAGAGATCAGCTGTCCTCCGAGGCGGTGGTCAGCTCGCTGACCGATGAGCCGATCGAGACGCCGCACGCCAAGAAAAAGAACGGCGTAAACAAGTATATGCTGATCGGCGGAATTTTCCTGGCGCTGGCGATTGTGGTCGTGGCGGTGATTGTGCTGTTTGCGCTGTATCCCGATCTGATTTCCGGCCCGACGGAATCGAAGCCCGTGAGTATGCCGCAGACCACCACCGGAAGCGACTATACGCCGCCGACACAGGGCTTCACATTTGAGGCTCCGGATCTGGCCGGAAAGCACATGGATTATTATTCGCTGCCGGTCTCGCAGGGCGCGGTACAGTACAACGGATACACCGTGGAGCTGGACGGACTGGTGTTCAGCGATCTGCCCTACGGCTCGATTGTATCTCAGTCGCCGGCGGCCGGTGAGACGGTTGAGGAGGGTGCGACGATCCGCGTGGTCATCAGCGCCGGGAAGGAGCAGACGCAGATCCCGTCGGTGAAAGGCTGGAAGGCGGAGCACGCCAAGCTGTATCTGGAGGCACTCGGCTTTAAGGTGACGATTCTGGAGGAGGAATTTGAGGGCGTTGAGAAGGGATTTGTGATCGGAACGCTTCCCGAGGAAGGCAAGACGCCGGATCCCGGCAAGGGCAATAGCATCACCCTGCGGGTCAGCACATGGGAAAAGCCCAAGACCACAACCACGACCGCGCGCAGCACAACCACGACAAGCCGCCGCTGGAAACCCTTCGGATGATTGTCCCTTGCGGAGGTCATGGCAACCGCGGCCGCGCGGCGGACGCGGAGTGCACAAATTCATCTGCAAAGAACAGCCCGGCAGGATCTTGAATCCTGCCGGGCTGAGCTTGTCAAAAAACTCTGTTTTTGACAAGCTTGGAGGCTGTCTGAAAGGCTGCAGGGGCAAGGAGTGCGCCTCTGTAGGCGTA
>URYX01000048.1 GCA_900552225.1 uncultured Oscillospiraceae bacterium
ATCAAGCAGGGCCAGACTGTCACCGTCACCATCGACGGCTCCGACGAGGACAAGGCGTTTGAGGAGCTGCAGACGCAGTTCCGCGAAAACGCCTGAGGACGCCGCCATGCAGGTATTCTCAGGGTTTCCCATTTCCCAGGGCCTTGCCGCCGGAAAAATCGTCTTTCTCGGCGCGCAGAAGGCCGCCGTCCGGCAGGCAGTCTCCCCGCAGGAGGAACAGCTGCGCTTTGAAAGCGCACAGCGGCAGGCCGTGGACGCGCTCGGCGCGCTCTCGGGCCGGTCGGTGCGCGAGGATGTAACGCAGGAGATCTTCTCGCGCTTCTGTGTGGGAAAATAGGACGAGGAAACCCCTCCGTCAAAACCTGCGGTTTTGCCACCTCCCTCGTCAGAGGGAGGTTATGGCAGGCTTTCTGTTTCCGACAGAATATAAGTATACCATATTTTGCCTCAAAGTGCAATGCCCGGCTTGCGGAACGGGCGGGAATCGTGTATACTGGAGACAGAAAGACGTGTATACCGGAGACGGGAGCCAAATACACAGGAAACGGAAACCAAATACACCGGAGACGGGAGCCAAATACACAGGAAACGGAAGCAAAATACACCGGAGACGGGAGCAAAAAGGGTGCCGCAGGGTGCGGACAAGGGGCGGGTGCAGAGCATGGACAGATGGGAATATACCGTTCCGCCGGAGGCGGACGGCGAGACCGTACAGCAGTTTCTGAGGCGGAGGCAGGGGCTCTCCTGGCGGATGGTGGTGCGGCTGAAGCAGCAGCCCGGCGGGCTGACGGTCAACGGAGTGCTGCGCCGCACGATCGACCCGCTGCGGGCCGGAGAGGTGCTGTGCCTGGCGCTGCCGGAGGATCGGGTGCGCATCGAGGGGGCGGAGCTGCCGCTGCGGGTGGTGTATGAAAACCGGGATCTGCTGGTGGTCGATAAGCCGCCCTATCTCGCGGTGCATCCCTCGGCGGGCAAGCCGGAGCCGACGCTGGCGAATGCCGTGGTGGCCTATTATGAGCGGGAGGGGGAGCCGCGCTCCTTCCGGCCGGTCAACCGGCTGGACCGCAACACCAGCGGCCTGCTGCTGGCGGCCAAAAATCCGCACATCGCGTATGCACTGACCGGGGCGGTGCGGAAGGAATACCGGGCAATCGTGCTCGGGCGGCTGGAGGGACACGGTACCATTGACCGGCCGATCCGCGTGAAGGAGGGCTGCTGCATCACGCGGGAGGTCGGAGAGGGCGGCAAGCCGAGCGTGACGCACTGGGAGACGCTCGGCTGCGACGACGAAATCTCCTATCTGCGGGTGGTGATCGACACCGGGCGTACCCATCAGATCCGGGTGCATATGGCGTGGCTCGGGCATCCGCTGTGCGGCGACACCATGTACGGGGAGGATACCGTGTACATGCCGCGCCACGCGCTGCATTGCGGCCGCATGGCGCTGACCGAGCCGATGACGGGAGAGGCGCTGTCGCTGACGGCTCCGCTGGCGCAGGATATGCGGGAGCTGCTCGAATCACACGGAATTTTTGCGGAAAACACGGAATCTTTCGGAAAAGAATGACGTTTTTCTGCAAAACGGGTTGTATTTTTGCGCGGAATACGTTATAATTACTATGGTTTTTTATACGGCGGAACGGGTGTGCCGCGAAGGGAGAGGGAGCGTATGGTGCGCAGTATGACGGGCTACGGCCGCTGCGGGGAGACGGTCGGCGGGTATCACATTACCGTCGAGCTTCGCTCGGTCAATCACCGGTATTTTGAATATTCCTCCCGACTTCCGCGGGCCTACGGCTTTTTGGATGACAAGCTCAAGACGTTTTTCCAAAGCCGCGTGGCGCGCGGAAAGCTGGATGTCGGGGTATGGATTGAGGCAGAGGAGGCGGCGGCCGATACCGTCGAGGTGCGGTACGGAACCGCGGAGGCCTATCTCAGGGCCCTGTATGAGCTGCGGGACCGCTATCAGCTGCGGGACGATATTTCGGTGATGGCGCTGGCGCGTGAGCCGGAGGTGCTGGCGGTCAGCGCCGCGGAGACGGACGAGGAGGCCCTGTGGCAGGCGGTGCAGACCGTGGCAGCGGAGGCGCTCGACCGGTTTGTCCGGATGCGGGAGACCGAGGGTGAGCGGCTGCGCGAGGATGTGCTGCTGCGCCGCGAGACCATTCTGCGCGATGTGGCGCGGATCGAGGAGCGCTCGCCGCAGACGGTGCGCGAGCATATGCAGAAGGTGGAGGCGCGGATGCGCGAGCTGCTGGACGGGGCCGCGGTGGATGAGCAGCGGCTGCTGACCGAGGCGGCGATTTACGCCGACCGGATCGCGGTGGCGGAGGAGACGGTGCGGCTGCGCAGTCATCTGGATCAGCTGCAGACCATGCTGGACGGGGACGAGGCGGTCGGCCGCAAGCTGGATTTCCTGGTGCAGGAGATCAACCGTGAGGCCAACACCATCGGCTCCAAATGCCAGGACGCGGAGCTTGCGCGCACCGTGGTGAATATGAAGGCGGAGATCGAAAAGATCCGGGAACAGATTCAGAATTTGGAATGAGGGGCGCAGCGGAATGAAGTTGATTAACATCGGATTCGGAAATATGGTGTCCGCCAACCGTTTGATTGCGATCGTCAGCCCGGATTCCGCACCGATCAAGCGGATCGTGCAGGATGCCAAGGACCGCGGGATGCTGGTGGATGCGACCTACGGCCGGCGCACGCGGGCGGTGCTGATGATGGACAGTGACCATGTGATTCTCTCGGCGGTGCAGCCGGAGACGGTGGCCAACCGGTTCACGGAGAAGGACGGAGAGACCGGGGAGGAACCGGAGGACGCATGAGCAAGGGATTGTTGGTGATTTATTCGGGGCCGTCCGGCTGCGGCAAGGGGACGGTGCTGAAAAAGGTGCTGGAGCGTCGGCCGGAGGCGATTCTTTCGGTCTCGGTGACGACCCGTGCGCCGCGCACGGGAGAGCGGGACGGGGTGGAATATTTCTTCCGTACCCGCGAGGAGTTTGAACGGATGCTGCGGGAGGATGCCTTCCTGGAGCATGCGGAATATGCCGGCAACTGCTACGGAACGCCCAAACGGTGGGTGGAGGAGCAGCGGGAGGCCGGGCGGACGGTGTTTCTGGAGATTGAGGTACACGGCGGCTGTGCCGTGATGGACCGCTGTCCGGAGGCGGTGTCTGTTTTTCTGGAGCCTCCGTCGCTCGAGGAGCTGGAGCACCGGCTGCGCGGGCGCGGGACGGAGGATGAGGCCGTGATCGGCCGGCGGATGGATGCCGCGCGCTGGGAGCTGGAGCAGAAGCGCCGCTATCGGTATCACATCATCAACGACACGCCGGAGGCGGCCGCGGAGCGCATCTGCGCGATTCTGGATGCCGAGGCCGCGGCGCGGGACTGAGCGTCGGCGGAGCAGGCTTTGTTCGGTAAATTTATCAAGCATCGGGAGGAAATAACAATGCTGAGACCTACGGATATTGAGAAGCTGAAGGGCAACAAGAGCCGCTATGCGGTGGTGGTGGGTGTCGCCAAGCTGGCACGCGAGATCGCGGAGAAGGCGGAGCAGGACGGTGTGATTCTGCTGGAGAAGCCGGTCAGCATGGCCGTGAAGGAGCTGACGGACGGCGATTACCGGATCATGATGCCGGAGGAGGAGCCGAAGGATTCGGCGGACGGGACGGCGGCCGCGCAGTAAGCGGTCCGGTGGCCCGTCCGGAGGACGAGAGGAGGAAGCGCGGTGATTCTGCCCGAAATTGTGCAAGTGGCGGTGGAACAGACCGCGTTTCATTTTGATAAGCTCTACAGCTATCTGTGGCCGGAATCGCTCGGGACACCGCAGCGCGGCTGCCGGGTGCTGGTGCCGTTCGGCGGGGGCAACCGCCGGCGGCAGGCGGTGGTGATGGCCTGCGGGCAGAGCGACGCGGCGCCGGACCGGCTCAAGCCGATTCTCCGCCGCCTGGACGAGGAGCCGCTGTTTACGGAGGAAATGCTGGAGCTGGCGCTGTGGATGAAGGAGCGCACGTTCTGTACCGTATTCGAGGCGCTGCAGGCGATGCTGCCGCCGGGACTGTATCTGAAGGTGCGGCCGCTGTATGCGCCGGCGGATCCGGCCGGAGAGGCGGATGTGTCGTCTCTCACCGAGGAGGAGCGGCAGGTGCTGGCGGCGGCCCGGGAGCATCCGGACGGGATGACGCGGGAGGCTATGCTGAAGCAGGCGGGGCTTTCCGCCGACCATCCGGCGCCGGAGCGGCTGCTGAAAAAGGGATGGTTTGTGCGGGTGGAGGAGACCTCCCGCCTGCACGGGGATGCCACCATCCGCATGGTGCGGCCCGCGCGGGAGGCGGAGGAGGACATCTCCTCCGTGAAGCTGTCCGAAAAGCAGAAGCAGGTCATGACGCTGCTGCAGGAGGTGGGCTGTGCCTCGGTCAAGGAGCTTTGCTATTTTTGCTCGGTGACCGTGTCGGTGGTGACGGCGCTGCAGAAGAAGGGCCTGGTGGTATGCTATGACGCGGAGGTGCTGCGCTCTCCGGTATCCGGGGAGGAGGCGCCGCCGCTGACGCCGACGGTGCTCAATGAGGAGCAGGAGCGGGCATATGAGGGACTGCGGGGGCTGCTCTGCTCCGGCAAGCCGGCGGCGGCGCTGCTGTACGGTGTGACCGGGAGCGGTAAGACCCAGGTCTATATGAATCTGATTGACGAGACGCTGCGGCAGGGACGGCAGGCGCTGGTGCTGGTGCCGGAAATCTCCCTGACCCCGCAGCTCCTTTCCATTTTTGTGAGGCGGTACGGGCGGCGTGTGGCGGTGCTGCACAGCGGACTGTCCATCGGAGAGCGGATGGACGAGTGGAAGCGCATCTGGCGCGGAGAGGCCTCGATTGCGGTCGGTACGCGGTCGGCGGTGTTCGCCCCGTTCACAAGGCTCGGGCTGCTGGTCATGGACGAGGAGCAGGAGCATACCTATAAATCGGAAAATGCACCGCGCTACCATGCGCGGGATGTGGCACGCTTTCGCTGCGCGCGGCAGGGGGCCTTGCTGCTGCTGGCCTCCGCGACGCCGTCGGTGGAGACCTACCGCTATGCGCAGAGCGGGCGCTATGCCCTGTATACGCTGACCTCCCGCTACGGCGAGGCGCGGCTGCCGCGGGTGCAGGTGGTGGATATGCGGGAGCAGCTGCCCGGCGGAGTCATCAGCGAGCCGCTGCGGGAGGAGATCGAGCAGTGCCTGACCGACGGGCGGCAGGCCATCCTGCTGCTCAACCGCCGCGGGTACCACACCTTTGTCTCCTGCCGCTCCTGCGGTCACGTGATTACCTGCCCGTACTGCAGCATTTCCATGACCTATCACAGCGCCAATGCACAGCTGATCTGCCATTACTGCGGGCATATGTGCGACCCGGTGCGGGTGTGCCCGGAGTGCGGCTCGGACAAGCTCCGGTATTCCGGACTCGGGACGCAGCGGGTGGAGGAGGAGCTGCACGAGCGGTTCCCGACGGCGCGGATTCTGCGTATGGATGCGGATACGACCATGTCCAAGCTCTCGTATGAGCAGAAATTCGGCGCCTTCAGCCGCGGAGAATACGATATCATGATCGGGACGCAGATGGTGGCCAAGGGACTGGATTTTCCGAAGGTGCGGCTGGTCGGCGTCCTGTCGGCGGATCAGTCGCTGTACGGAGACGATTTCCGCTGCTACGAGACGACGTTTTCGCTGCTGACGCAGGTCATCGGCCGGGCGGGGCGCAAGGAGTCGGACGGACTGGCGGTGATTCAGACCTACACGCCGGAAAATTACGTCATCGGACTGGCGGCCCGGCAGGACTATACGGCGTTTTTTGAAACGGAAATTGCCGCCCGCCGCATGATGAAATATCCTCCCTATACCGATCTGTGCCAGTTCGGGTTTGTCGCGGCGCGGGAGGAGGAGGCGCGGGAGGGAGCCCGGCGGTTTCTGACTCTGTGCCGGCAGCTGCTGCGCGACCGGTTCCCGGGAATTCCCGTGATTGCGCTTGACCCGACGGCGGCGGTGCCGCTGCGGGTAGCGGGCAAATACCGCTATAAGCTGCTGATCAAGACGGTGGCGAATGCGCGGGCCCGGCAGTGGATGGCGGCGGCGCTGACGGCATTTTGCCGGCAGGCCGAGAATAAGAATATAACGGTGTTTGCGGATATCAATCCGGCATCGATGCTGTAAAGGAGAGAGAAGCCGATGGCATTGCGCGAGATACTGAACGAATCCGAGGGGGTGCTGCACAAGGTGTGCCGCCCCGTGACGGATTTCGACGAGAGACTGTGGACGCTGCTCGACGACATGGCGGAGACGCTGGAGGAGAGCGGCGGTGTCGGCCTGGCGGGACCGCAGGTCGGCGTGCTGCGCCGTCTGTTTGTGATGGATGTGGGGGACGGGCTTGTGGAGGCCGTCAATCCGCAGATCATCGGGCGCAAGGGACGCCAGGAGGGCTCGGAGGGCTGTCTGTCCTGCCCGGGCAAATGGGGCATCGTGGTGCGCCCGCAGAAGGTGATCCTGAAGGCGCAGAACCGTCACGGAGAATGGTTCACCATGAAGGGTGAGGATCTGGCGGCGCGCTGCATCTGCCACGAATATGACCATCTGGACGGTATTCTGTTTACCGAGCGGGCGGAGCGGATGCTCGGGCCCGACGAAGTGAAATGAGGTGTCCGGTTTGCGGATTGTGTTTATGGGAACGCCGTCCTTTGCCGTGCCGTCGCTGCGGCGGCTGACGGAGGACGGCCATGAGGTGGTGCTTGCGGTGACGCAGGCGGATAAGCCGGTGGGGCGCAGGCAGATTCTGACGCCGTCGCCCGTCAAGGCCTGTGCGCTCGAGCTGGGGATTCCGGTGTTTCAGCCGGAAAAGCTCCGGACGGAGGAGGCCTATGAGACGCTGCGGCAGGCGCAGGCGGACGTCTTTGCGGTGGTGGCCTACGGCAAGATTCTGCCGCAGCGGATCCTGGATCTGCCGCGGTACGGCTGCATCAACGTGCACGGCTCGCTGCTGCCGAAATACCGCGGAGCCGCGCCCATTCAGTGGGCGGTGATCCACGGGGAGGCCGAAACGGGCGTGGTGACCATGCGGATGGACGCGGGGCTGGATACCGGCGACATCTATCTGACGCATCGGCGGCCGATCCCCCCCGATATGACGGGCGGGGAGCTGTACGACGCGCTGTCCGGCGACGGCGCCGCGCTGCTGTCGGAGACGCTGCGGGAGCTGGAGGCCGGGACGCTGCGGGCGGTGCCGCAGGAGGGGGAGAGCACCTATGCCCCCATGCTTGACCGTTCGCTCAGTCCGCTGGATTTTGGCTGTCCGGCGCAGGAGCTGCACAACCGGATCCGCGGGCTGAACCCGTGGCCGGCGGCGAGCTGTGTCTGCGAGGGGAAGCGTCTGAAGGTGTTCGGCTCCCGCGTCGGGGGGAAGACCGACCGGCCGGCGGGCACGGTGGTGTCGCAGCCGCTCGGTGTGGCGTGCGGTGACGGAACGGTACTGGAAATTACGGAGCTGCAGGCCGAGGGGTCCCGGCGGATGACGGCGGAGGAGTTTTGCCGCGGTCATGCGATTGCGGTGGGGACGCTGCTCACCTGACGGCGGAAAACGGAAGGAAAGAACGTATGGCGGAGAGTGCCAGACAGCGTGCGGCGGAGCTGCTGCTCCGGATGCACCGGGAGCAGGGATATTCACAGATTCTGCTGGATCGGGCCCTGCGGGAGGAGACATGGACGGAGGCCGACCGGGCTCTGCTGTCCCGTTTGGTATACGGGGCGGAGGAGCGGCGGCTGACGCTCGACTGGTTTCTCGGGCAGTGTACCCGCGCTCCTCTGAAGCGGGCGCACCCGGCGGTGCTGGAGATTTTACGCGTCGGTGCCTACCAGCTGCTGTTTATGGACCGCATTCCGGCCTCGGCGGCCGTGAATGAAGCGGTGAAAATTGCCAAGACTATGGGACAGGGGCATGCCGCGGGATTTGTCAACGGAGTATTGCGCAGTCTCGACCGCCGCCGCGAGGAGCTGTGGCGGCAGCTGCCGGAGGGAGAGGCCGGCGAGGAGATCCGGTATTCCTGTCCCCGTGCGCTGATACGGCTCTGGCGGGAAGCTTACGGCGAGGAGCGGACGGCGGAGCTGCTGGCTGCTCTGAATGAGGTGCCGCCCGCCGTGATCCGTGTCAACACGCTGCGCACCACCCCCGAGGAATGGGTGCGGGAGGCCGCGCAGGCGGGCATGACGGCGGAAAATGTCTCCGGACTTCCGGCCGCGTTACGGCTTACCGGAAACGTTTCTTGGAAAAAACTTGATTTTTTGGGAGAAAAATGGTATTATCAGGACGTTGCCTCTCAATGGTGCGTGGAGGCGCTGGATCCGCAGCCCGGTGAGCGGGTGGCGGATGTCTGCGCGGCCCCGGGCGGCAAGAGCTTTACCGCGGCGCAGAAAATGCGCAACAGCGGCCGGATTCTCAGCGGTGACGTGTACGCCGCCAAATGCGAGGAGATGGAGCGCCGCGCGGCGCTGTACGGGATTACCGTCCTGGAGACGGTGACGCGGGATGCGTCGGCTCCCTGTCCGGCCGCATGGGCCGGGGCGTTTGACCGCGTGCTGTGCGATGTGCCGTGCTCGGGCTTCGGGGTGATCCGCCGCAAGCCGGAGATCCGCTACAAGTCTCTTGAAGCCGTGGCCGAGCTTCCGGCGCTGCAGTACCGTATTCTGGAGCAGGCGGCGCGGATGGTGCGTCCGGGAGGCGTGCTGCAGTATTCGACGTGTACGCTGAATCCGGCGGAGAATGAGCAGGTGGCGGAGCGGTTTCTGCGGGAGCATCCGGAGTTTGAGCCGCGGGTGCTGCCGATTGCGCCGGTGTTTGAGCGGCTGGCGGCGGAGCCGTCGTGGCGGGTGACGCTGTTCCCGTCGGTACACGGCTCAGACGGATTTTTTATCGCGGGGTTTCAACGGAGGGGCGAGGGCGCATGACGCAGACAGACATCAAATCGCTTTCCGCCGAAGCGCTCGGAGAGCAGCTGAAGAATGAGGGGTTTCCCGCGTTCCGTGGCCGTCAGATCCGGGAATGGCTCGATCGCGGCGTGACGGATTTTACGCAGATGAGCAATCTGCCCCTGTCGCTGAGAGAATGGCTCGCACAGCGGTATACGATTCCGACGGTGACCGTTCTGAAAAAGCTGGAATCCGCGCAGGATGCCACCGTCAAATACCTGTTCGGGCTGCCGGACGGGGAAACGGTGGAATCGGTGCTGATGCAATATAAATACGGGTGGTCGCAGTGCCTGTCCACGCAGGTGGGATGCCGCATGGGTTGCTCCTTCTGCGCGACGGGGATCGACGGACTCAAGCGCAATCTGCTGCCGGCGGAAATGATCGGGCAGATTGAGGCGGCGCAGCGGGATCACGGAATTCGCGTGTCATCGATTGTGCTGATGGGGATGGGCGAGCCGCTCGACAATTTCGACCATGTCGTCCGCTTCCTGGAAATGCTCGGGGAGGAGGGCGGCGTGCACATCGGAATGCGGCATGTGTCGCTTTCGACCTGCGGGCTGGTGGATCGGATCTATCGTCTGATGGAGCTGAATCTGCAGATTACGCTGTCGGTGTCGCTGCATGCGCCGAACGATGCGCTGCGGCAGCGGCTGATGCCGGTGGCGCGCAAATGGTCGGTGGCGGAGCTGATGACTGCGTGCCGCGCCTATACCGCGCACACGGGACGGCGCATCTCGTTTGAATATGCCATGATTGACGGCGTCAACGACACGGAGGCCTGTGCCGACGAGCTGGCGGCGCTGCTGCACGGGATGCTGGCGCATGTCAACCTGATCCCCGCCAATGCGGTGGAGGGAAAGAGCTATGTGCGCAGCGGACGGGCGCGGGTGCAGGCGTTTGCCGACCGGCTGAGCAGCCGCGGCATCAACGTTACCGTGCGCCGGACACTCGGTGCGGATATCAATGCCTCCTGCGGGCAGCTCCGGCGTTCGGAGCAGAGCCGGGGAGAGAGAAAATGTCAGGTCGGTTTGTGAGGAGAACTCGTATGATTGTGCTGGGGAGAACAGACACGGGGCGCGTCCGCGCGACCAATCAGGATGCCTTCCTGTGCGGCAGGCTGTCGGATGAGGTGCTGTATGCCATCGTATGCGATGGCATGGGCGGCGCCAAGGGTGGCAATGTGGCCAGCGCCATCGCCGTCAAGGTGATGGCGGAGCGTATAACGGAGGGCTTCCGGGAAAATATGACGGCGCAGTCGATGCGGTATATGCTGGAAAGTGCCGTGGCGGCGGCCAACGTCGAGGTGTTTGACACGGCGATGGCGGAGGAACAGCTCCGCGGCATGGGAACCACGGTGGTGGCGGCGCTGGTTTGCCGGCAGGAGGCGGTGATTGCCCATG
>URYX01000049.1 GCA_900552225.1 uncultured Oscillospiraceae bacterium
ATAGCGCGTGGTGTTGACCACCATCGGCTGCAGATTCCGGTCGAGAATCTCGCCGCGCGTGGCATTGAGCGGCAGCTCGATCCGCGTGGACGCGGTGCGCCGGGCGGCATAGGCGGGGCCGTCCACAATCTGAATCTGGAACAGCCGGAACACATAGACCGTAAATACCGCGGCCAGCGCCAGCAGGATGTACAGCGAGCGCCGTCTGACCCGGCGTGTGATTTTTTCTTCCATCGGAAGGCCCTCCTTTCCGGCGGGTTACTGACGCTTGCGCAGCAGGCGGAATACCGCCCGTGTACCCCAGTAAATCAGCGGCGCTGTCAGCAGAGTGTAGAGACAATCGGGCAGATAATAGGTGAGAAGAACCCAGAACGGGTGCTCCCGGCGAAACAGGACATACGTAATTCCCCAGGAAAACAGGGTGTAAAGCAGGGAGGCTCCGGCCGACAGCAGACACCCCGACCAGAAGTTGTTGCGCACCAGCAGCCAAGCCAGCAGACCGCATCCGCAACCGATGCACAGAAACAGCAGTCCGTACAGTCCGAGCAGCTTGCCGGCATAAATATCCCACAGGAATCCGGCAAAGGCTCCGGCCGCCGCGCCGCCTCCGGGCCCGGTAAACAGCGCAATGCAGACCACTGCGGAAATCAGCGGCATCGGTCGGGCTCCGGCAATCTCGAAAAGGTGCGGCGTAAACTGCAGCAGCGCCGCCGCACAGAGAAACAGCCCGTAAGCCGTCCAGCGCAGATAGCGCTTGCCGATCCAATCGATCGCACTGCGGGCGCGGACGGGATCCTTGTGATTCATCCGGCTCCCTCCGTTTTCTCAAACGAGGTGATGACAAACACGTTGCTGAGTGCATGGATATCCGCAAAGGGCCGGACAACGGCATATTTGCTCAGTCCGTCCGACGCCGGGAAAATCTCCAGAATCTCTCCGATCAGCAGTCCCTCGGGATAGCTCCCGCCGTAGGTAACGACATAATCCCCCGCGGCCGCCGTGTCGCTGCGCTCCAGCTGGGTCAGCCGGAGCTGCCCGGCGCGGGCCAGCTCCACCGAGCCGGCGGTCAGCCCGTCCTCGCGGGTGCGGCTGTCATAGGCACTGATCTGCACCTCCGGGTCCAGCAGCGTCCGTACATACGCATAATTGAGTCCCACCTCGGTGACCACGCCGCACAGCCCCTCCGGCGTAATCACCGCGCAGCCGACGGAAACATCCGAAAGCGTCCCGGCGTTGATGGTGAAATTCCCGTAAATATCCGAGGGGTCGGAGGCAATCACGCGGGCCGCCGTAAAGCGGTAGTCCGGATTCTGCTCCTTCAGCCCGAGAAAGCTCTTGTAAAAATCGTTCTGGCGGCGCAGCTCGTCCAGCTCCACCTGCTGCTCCCGCAGCGTGTTGATCTGCGAGCGGAGCTGTTCGTTTTCCTCGGCAAGACGCGAAGAACTGCCGATGCCGGAAAACAGATTTTCGACGGCATTCACCACGGCGGTAAAGCCGTTCTGAATCGGCGTCAGAACCGCGCCGGTAATGGTGCCGACGTTGGTCGTGGCCGCGTAGATCATCATGCCGACAAAAAACGCCGCGACACCGCACAGCACCTTAAACAGCGTGCTTTTCAAAAAGTCCTTCATACGTCCTCTCCTTTCCGCGCAGAGCCGCACCCGCGGCTTTGGGAGGGCGGGTACTCTGCAAAGGCTTTAAAAAACGGCAGACCGCCTGCGCCGCTTCGGAGTCCATCGCAAGGTCTGCCGTTTTCTGCTGTTATTACGCCCGGTTGGAGCGGAAGTTGCTGGTGGCACCGATATCGAGGCAGGCTCCGGTGCCGTTGACCACGCAGTCGAGCGGATTCTCCGCCACATGCACCGGCATACCGGTTTCGCGGGAAACCAGCGTATCCAGTCCGCGCAGCAGCGCACCGCCGCCGGTCAGCATGATACCGTTGTCGATGATATCGGCCGACAGCTCCGGCGGGGTGGTCTCCAGCGTGGAACGGATGGCATCGACGATGGCGCTGACCGGATCGGCCAGTGCCTCGCGCACCTCCTCCGCCGTGATGGTGATGTTCTTCGGCAGACCGTCGAGCAGGTTGCGGCCCTTGATTTCCATCGAGCCCTCACCCTCATACGGGAAGGCCGAGCCGATCTCGATCTTGACATTCTCCGCCGTCCGCTCACCGATCAGCAGGTTGTATTTCTTCTTGATATACGAGATGATGGCCTCGTCAAAATCGTCGCCCGCGGTACGCACCGAGCAGGAGGCAACAATGTCACCGAGCGAGATGACTGCGACCTCCGACGTTCCGCCGCCGATATCCACCACCATGCAGCCGGCGGGATCGTTGACCGACAGACCGGCTCCGATGGCCGCCGCCATCGGCTCCTCAATGAGCTGTACCTCCTTGGCGCCGGCCTGACGCGCGGCATCCTCCACGGCGCGGCGCTCCACCTCGGTAACGCCCGAGGGAATGCAGACGATCAGGCGCGTGCGCTTGAAAAAGGTCGAACGCAGCGCCGTCTTGATGAAATAGCGCAGCATTTCGGCGGTCACCTCAAAGTCGGCAATCACGCCGTCCTTCAGGGGACGCACGGCGGAAATGGAGCCCGGGGTACGGCCGATCATGTCCTTGGCCTCCTGGCCGACGGCCAGAACCTCCGATTTTTTCACGTCCACCGCCACAACGGACGGCTCGCGCAGAACGATTCCCTTCCCGTGCATATACACGAGCGTATTGGCTGTACCGAGGTCGATACCGATATCTCTGTTAAACATGAAAAACGTCCTTTCTGTCATTGCCTCATCGTCGTCCCGACCGATAACCGCCCCGGAACGGAATTTATACCACTTTATTATATACGCTCGGCGAAAAATACACAATATCCTTTTTGGAATTTTTTATAAATCTTTTGCGGCTGTTCTGCGGAGGTCCGCCGTCCCGTGGAGAAAATCCGTCAAAAACCGCCAAAGTCTTCCGGCCGGCAGGCCCATCACGGTAAAGAAATCCCCCGTCAGTCCGCGGATATACCGGCTGCCCCGGCCCTGAATCCCGTAGGCCCCGGCCTTGTCAAACGGCTCGCCGGTGGCAAGATAGTCCGCGATGTCCGCCTCCGTCATCGGGAAAAATGTGACAAGCGCGGCATCGGTAAAGCCGTCCTCACCCTCCGGCGTACACAGCCACACCCCGGTCAGCACCCGATGAGTCCGGCCGGACAGCAGCCGCAGCATAGCGGCCGCCTCCCCGGCGGAATGCGGCTTGCCGAGCGCGGCCGTTCCCGCTCCGTCGGGCGGCAGCACAACCGTATCCGCCCCGAGCACCCATCGCCCGGGGTACTGCGCCGAGACGGCGCGGGCCTTGCTCGCCGCCGTGCGCCGCACCGCCTCCTCGGGGGGCAGAGCGGAGTCGATCGGGTCCTCCGTATCCGCGGGATGCACGGTAAACGGAATCCCGAGTGTCGTAAGAATTTCCCGCCGCCGCGGAGAGGCGGAGGCAAGAATCAGCGGACTGCTGTCAGACAGGGCGGGAAGATGCATCGTTTGAGTCTCCTTCCGGGGGAGCGCACAGAATTTCCAGCGCCTCCCGCAGTGTGTCAAGCTGGGTCAGTCCCGGCTTGATTTTGACCTGAAAATACGGCTTTTTGCCGGCGGAAATCAACACACGTCCCGGCATGCCGAGCGTCAGCCGGCGCCCGCCCTCCATGTGCAGCGTGTTCTGCATCAGCAGCAGGCTGTCCTGCTGCTGCCGCACCTCGCAGATGCCGGCCTCCGCCGCCATGCTGCGCAGCAGCGCCACGTCAATCAGTCCCTGTACGGCGGCCGGCGGCTCGCCGTAGCGGTCGAGCAGCTCGTCGTAGACATCGAGCGAATCCTCGTGCGTGCGGATGTCCGCAATACGGCGGTACATCTCGATCCGCTGGTCGGAGGCGGCAATATAGCTCTCGGGAATGTGCGCCGGAACGGGCAGATCGATCAGGCACTCCGCCTCCCGCTGCGACGGACCGGCCCCCTTCTGCTCGGCCACGGCCTCTCCGAGCAGCCGGAGGTACAAATCGTAGCCGACCGCCTCCATATGCCCGTGCTGCTGCGCGCCGAGCAGATTGCCCGCGCCGCGGATCTCCATGTCCCGCATGGCAATGCGGAAGCCCGCTCCGAATTCGGTGAATTCCCGCATGGCCTCCAGCCGCTTGGCGGACACCTCGGTCAGCACCTTGCCGCGCACGAAGGTCAGATAGGCGTAAGCCCGGCGCGACGAGCGCCCGACCCGCCCGCGCAGCTGATGCAGCTGCGACAGGCCGAAGTGATCGGCGTTTTCGATAATCAGGGTGTTGACGTTCGGAATATCCACGCCCGTCTCAATAATGGTGGTGCAGATAAGCAGATCAATCTCCTGCTCCATGACCTGCCGCCAGATCTCCGACAGCTCCTCCTCGGTCATCTTGCCGTGGGCAAAGCCGACACGGGCCTCCGGAATGCGCAGCTGCCATCCCGCGGCCACCCGCTCGATATCCTCCACGCGGTTGTGGAGGTAGTAAACCTGGCCGCCGCGCCGCAGCTCACGCCGGATGGCGTCGGCCAGGATGCCGTTGTCGTGCTCGAGGACATAGGTCTGCACCGGGTGGCGATCCTGCGGGGCCTCCTCGATGATGGACATATCGCGGATGCCGCTCATCGCCATATTGAGGGTGCGCGGGATCGGCGTGGCGGACAGGGTCAGCACATCGACATTCGGCGCCAGCTCCTTGATGCGTTCCTTCTGCGCAACGCCGAAGCGCTGCTCCTCGTCAATAATAAACAGGCCGAGATTGTGGAATTTCACGTCCTTGGACAGCATCCGGTGCGTCCCGACCACAATATCCACCTCTCCGTGGCGCAGCCGCTCGATGGTCTGCTCCTGCTGCTTCGGCGTGCGGAAGCGGGAGAGCATCTCGATGGTCACCGGAAAGCTCTCGAACCGCTTCAGCAGTGTGTTGTAATGCTGCAGGGCAAGGATGGTAGTCGGCACAAGCAGTACACACTGCTTGCCCTGCGAAACACATTTGAAGGCGGCGCGGAGCGCCACCTCCGTCTTGCCGAAGCCGACGTCGCCGCACAGCAGACGGTCCATCGGAACGGGACGCTCCATATCGTGCTTGATCTCCTCCGCGCAGCGGAGCTGATCGTCGGTCTCCTCATATTCAAACCGCCGCTCAAAATCGTACTGCCATTCCTCGTCCGGCCCGAAGGCAAAGCCGGGGGCCGCCATCCGCTTCGCATAAAGCGCAATGAGCTCCTTGGCAATGTCGCGCACCGCGGTGCGCACCCGCGCCTTGGTTTTCTGCCATTCCTGCCCGCCGAGCCTGTGCAGGCGGACGGAGGTCTCCTCGCCGGCTCCGATGTATTTGGACACCAGATCCAGCTGCGTGACCGGCACGTACAGCGTGTCTCCCTTGTCGTACTGCAGCTTGAGGTAATCCTTGGTAACCCCCTGCACCGTCAGCGCATGGATTCCCTGATACAGCCCGATGCCGTGCGCCGCGTGAACCACGTAATCGCCCGGCTGCAGCTCGGACAGACTGTGAATTTCACCGCCCTTGTAGCCGATGTTGCGCTTTTTGCGGCGCCTACGAGCATTGGCGCGCCCGTGTGTAATGACGGCAAAGCCGGCGTCCGGGAACTCCGTGCCGGCCGAAAGCCCGCCGCACAGCACCGTCACATGCCGCGGTGTCAGCGCGGCGGGAGAGGGAGCATACAGCGCCGGAATCCCGGCCTTTGTCAGATCCTCCGCCAGCGTGACCGCGTTTTTCTCCTCCGACCCGCACAGCACCGCGCACGCCGTGCCCTGTGCTCGCAGCGCGGACAGGTCCTCACAGAGCAGGTCAAGTCCCCCGGACCAGACCGGAAGCTGCCGCGCGGTGACGGAGATCAGGGTGCGCAGCTTCAGATCGTTCCCCGTGCGCGCAAACATATCCATCAGAATGCCGCGCCGCTCCAGCAGCCGGGTCATCTCGTGCCAGTCCAGCTGACAGTGACAGAGCTCGCGGCAGATTTCGCCGCTTTCGAGCAGGCTCTCCACCTCCTGCTCCACCTGCCATTCGGCGGCGCGCAGCCGCTCCTTGGCCTTGCCCGGCTCGGACAGCAGGATCAGCGCATCCGGCAGATAGTCAAACAGGGAGGCAAGGTTCGGATAGAGCAGTGAAAGGTACTTGTCGCTGTCCGGCAGCCGCCCTCCGGCCCGCAGTCTCGCCGCGTCGCGGCGCAGGGCCTCGCGTGCCGCCGCGCTGCGCCCCCCGGGTCTCGCCGCCAGCTGCTCCATGCGGTCGGCCAAGGCCGCCGGGTCGAGTATCAGCCGCTCGGCGGCGGGCGGGATGGAGACGCCGTCCGTCGCGTCCGTGCGGCGCTGCGTGGTCAGGTCAAAATAGGACACCGTGTCCACCGTATTGCCCCACAGCTCGATACGCACCGGCTGCGGGCACGCCGCGGGATACACGTCCACAATGCCGCCGCGCACCGAAAACTGCCCCGGCCCCTCAATCTGGGCACAGCGCTCATAGCCGGCCCGTACCAGCTCGGCCGGCAGGTCCGCCGTCGGCAGCGGGCAGCCCGCCCGCAGCTCGATGGTGCATTCCAGCAGCAGATCGGGAGGCAGCGTAAACTGCGCGGCGGCATCGATGCACGCCACCACACACCCCTGCTCCCCCTCGGCCAGCCGGGCCAGCACCCCCAGACGCTGCTGCTCGTATTCGCGGGAGGCCGATTCCGCCTCCCGCAGGGAAATTTCCTTGGCGGGATAGACCATGGCCCCGGTGCCGAGCGCCTGCAGATCCTCCGCCACCCGGTAGGCCTCGGCCTCGTCCCCGGTCAGAAACAGCAGCCTACGGCCGGTGCTCTCCGCCAGCGCGTGGGCGTAAAACACCTTGTGAATATGCCCGAGCCCGGTCACGGCCGCCGGCAGCGCACCGCCTCCGATCGCCTGCAGCAGCTCGCGGAAGGTGTCGGATTGCTTCAGACTCTGTGTAAAAATACTCATGTTGTCTCGATCCTTTCGCAGGGCGCCTGCCGCGCCCTCAGCGGGAATACCGGTTCATGGCCTGATCGATCTCTCCGGCCGCAATCAGCTCGGCCGCTCCGGCCGCCGCCTCCAGCGCCGGGGCCAGAGCCTGCTCCTCCGCCGCCGTGAAGCGCGACAGCACCCAGTCGGCCAGATCCATCTCCGGATGCGGCTTCTGCCCCACCCCGATTTTGACGCGTGCGAATTCCTCGCTGTCCACATGGCCGATAATGCTGCGCAGTCCCTTCTGTCCGCCGTCGCTGCCCTTGCGGCGCACCCGCACGGTACCCACCGGCAGCGAAATGTCATCCGACAGCACCAGAAGCTGCGACGGCTTCAGCTTGTAAAACCGCAGGGCCTCCGCCACGGCGACCCCGCTTTCATTCATATAGGTTTGGGGAAACAGCAGCAGGCAATGCCGCCCGCCGAGCTCCGCCTCCGCCGTCAGCGCATGGAACCGCGCCCGCGTCAGCGTAACCCCGAGCCTCTCAGCCAGCGCCGTCAGCGCACGCACGCCGGCGTTATGCCGCGTGCAGGCATATTTCGGCCCGGGATTTCCCAACCCGACAATCACAAAATCCACAGCTCCCCGTCTGCTCCCAAACAGCATACTCCGTCCACTCCTTCTGTCCCCGGCCCGCCGTGCCGCATCCCGCGGCCGCAGTCCCAAACCGACTTTTAGCGGGACAGCATCCTGCCCCGCCTGTTCGCCGTATGACGGTTCGGCAGAAAGCAAGCGCTTGCCGAACTTTTGTCCAATTTTATAGTATGCCACAAACAAAAACGAAAATCAAGAGGCAATCTGCACAAAATCAACAGTATATTTTTTAAAAAGGCAGGGACAGTATGTATAAACAGTAAAATTTTGACTTTCCTATAGAAATTTCGGACACTTTTTGATATACTAAGCAGGTATCCTTATGGCATTCGCTCTCGGCGGTCTCGCAAAGCGACGCTGGTTGCGCCCGCGGCAGGGAACGCCGGCGGATAACGAAAAATTAGGAGGTCAAACACAGTATGAGTCATAAGTATGTGTACCTGTTTACCGAAGGTAACAAGGACATGCGCAATCTGCTGGGCGGCAAGGGCGCCAACCTGGCCGAAATGACCGGTATCGGCCTGCCGGTTCCGCAGGGCTTCACCATCACCACCGAGGCCTGCACCCAGTACTATGAGGACGGCAGAAAGATCAACGCGGACATCCAGTCGCAGATCATGGAGTACATCGTCAAGATGGAAGGCATCACCGGCAAGAAGTTCGGTGATGTGGAGAATCCGCTTCTGGTTTCTGTGCGTTCCGGCGCCCGTGCGTCCATGCCCGGCATGATGGATACCATCCTGAACCTCGGTCTGAATGAGGAAGTGGTGGAGGCGATTGCGAAGAAGTCCGGCAATCCCCGTTGGGCGTGGGACTGCTATCGCCGTTTTATCCAGATGTACTCCGACGTGGTCATGGAGGTCGGCAAGAAGTACTTTGAGGAACTCATCGATAAGATGAAGGAAGAAAAGGGCGTCACTCAGGACGTCGAGCTGACGGCGGATGACCTGAAGACGCTGGCCGGCCAGTTCAAGGCGGAATACAAGGAGAAGATCGGCAAGGACTTCCCGTCCGACCCGAAGGAGCAGCTCATGGGCGCCATCGAGGCTGTATTCCGTTCCTGGGACAACCCGCGCGCCAACGTGTATCGCCGCGACAACGATATCCCGTATTCCTGGGGTACGGCCGTCAACGTGCAGATGATGGCGTTCGGCAACATGGGTGACGACTGCGGTACCGGCGTTGCGTTCACGCGTGACCCCGCGACCGGCGAGAAGAAGCTGATGGGCGAATTCCTGACCAACGCGCAGGGCGAGGACGTGGTGGCCGGCGTGCGCACCCCGATGCCGATCGCGCAGATGGCCGAGAAGTTCCCCGAGGCGTTTGCTCAGTTCCAGAATGTGTGCCGCATTCTGGAGGACCATTACCGCGACATGCAGGATATGGAGTTCACCGTGGAGAGTGGCAAGCTGTATATGCTGCAGACTCGTAACGGCAAGCGTACCGCCAAGGCGGCGCTGAAAATTGCCTGCGACCTGCTGGACGAGGGCATGATTTCCGAGGAGCAGGCCGTTCTGATGATCGACCCGCGCAACCTCGACACGCTGCTGCACCCGCAGTTTGATGCCAAGGCGCTGAAGGCGGCGGTGCCGGCCGGCAGGGGCCTCGGTGCCTCCCCCGGTGCGGCCTGCGGCAAAATCGTGTTCTCCGCGGACGACGCTGTGGTCTGGAAGGAGCGCGGCGAAAAGGTCGTTCTCGTGCGTCTCGAGACCTCCCCGGAGGACATCACCGGCATGAAGGCCTCTCAGGGCATCCTCACCGTGCGCGGCGGTATGACCTCCCACGCGGCGGTTGTGGCGCGCGGCATGGGCACCTGCTGTGTCTCCGGCTGCGGCGACATCAAGATGGACGAGGCCAACAAGCAGTTTGTGCTCGGCGGCAAGACCTATCACGAGGGTGACTATATCTCCATCGACGGCTCGACCGGCAACATCTACGACGGCATCATCCCGACGGTGGACGCCGAGATTGCCGGCGAATTCGGCCGCATCATGCAGCTCGCGGACAAGTTCCGCCGCCTGGAAGTGCGCACCAATGCGGACACGCCGCGCGATGCGAAGAAGGCGCGTGAGCTCGGCGCGGAAGGCATCGGCCTCTGCCGCACGGAGCACATGTTCTTTGAGGCCGACCGTATTGCAGCCTTCCGCGAGATGATCTGCGCGGATACCGTCGAGGGCCGTGAGGCGGCGCTCGCGAAGATCCTGCCGTATCAGCAGGGCGACTTTGAGAAGCTGTACGAGGCGCTCGAGGGCAACCCGGTAACCATCCGCTTCCTGGATCCCCCGCTGCACGAGTTCGTGCCGACCGAGGAGGCCGACATTGAGGCGCTGGCCAAGACGCAGGGCAAGTCCGTGGCGGACATCAAGGCTCTGATCGCTTCCCTCCATGAGTTCAACCCGATGATGGGCCATCGCGGCTGCCGTCTGACGGTCACCTATCCGGAAATTGCCGAGATGCAGACCACCGCCGTCATCCGTGCGGCGATCAACGTCAAGAAGGCGCATCCGGACTGGAACATCGTTCCCGAAATCATGATCCCGCTCGTGGGCGAGGGGAAGGAATTCAAGTTCGTCAAGAACTTC
>URYX01000050.1 GCA_900552225.1 uncultured Oscillospiraceae bacterium
CCCGTTCCCGCACTCGGAAATAAGACGCCGATGGAGGCGGCCCATAAGCCCTCCATGGATGCTCTTGCCGCCAAATCCGAGCTCGGCATCGCCCATACGGTGCCGGCCTCGCTGCCGGCCGGCAGCGACGTGGCCAATCTCTCGGTGCTCGGCTACGACCCCACCACCTGCTACACCGGCCGCTCCCCGCTGGAAGCGGCCTCCATCGGCGTCTCGCTGGCCGACGACGATCTGGCGCTGCGCTGCAACTTCGTTACGCTGACCGAGGAGGCCGACTATGCCGATAAGCACATGGCCGACTACTGCGCTGGCGACATCAGCACCCGGGAGGCCGATCAGCTCATCCGGGCGCTGCAGGAGCAATTCGGCGGCGGCGATTTTGATTTTTACACGGGTACGGCCTACCGCCATTGCCTGGTCTGGCATCATCAGACCGGCGACATCGGCAAGCTGACCCCGCCGCACGACATTACCGGACGCCGCATCGGAGAGCACCTGCCCCCCGAGACGGCGGCGCCGCTGCTTCGGATGATGGAGCAGAGCATGGCGCTTCTGGCCGATCATCCGGTCAACCGGGCCCGCCGGGAGCGCGGTCTTCCCCCCGCCAACGCCGTGTGGTTCTGGGGACAGGGCAGCCGCCCGCGCCTGACCGCCTTTGAAACGCTGTACGGACTGAAGGGGGCCATGATCTCGGCCGTGGACCTGCTCAAGGGCATCGGCATCCTCTCCGGCATGAGGGTGTGCCATGTGGACGGTGCCACCGGCTACATCGACACCAATTTTGCCGGCAAGCGGGAGGCTGCCGTGCAGGCGCTGCGCGACGGCTGCGACCTGGCCTATATCCACGTGGAGGCCCCCGACGAGTGCGGCCACCGCGGAGAGGCGGAAAACAAAAAGCGCGCCATCGAGCTGATTGACCGGGAAATCCTGACACCGCTGCTCTCCGAGCTGCGGGCCATGGACGATTTTTCGCTGCTGATCTGCCCGGATCACCCCACACCGCTTGCCACGCGGACCCATTCGCACGACCCGATCCCCTACCTGATTTACCGCAGCAACGCGGAGCAGGACAGCGGGCTCTCCTGCTTTTCGGAGGAGACCGCGCGCTCGACCGGTATCGTGCGCGCCCACGGCTATGAGCTGATGCAGACGCTGACCGGAAAGGGTCAGGCATGAAGCGGGAGCTTTTGCCTATTGACCGGAAAATCCGTGCCGGCCGGCCGCTGACCACCGCGGAAACCAAGCAGCTGCTGCGCCGTATAGCGCGCTGCACGGGAGGCGCGGCGGCCGCCGCGGCACTGCTTTTCTGTATTCCCGTGCTGTGGCTGGCCTCCCGGCTCTCCCTGCCGTTTCACTACGGCTACGGCCATACCATGCTGGTCAACGCGCGGATTCTTATGGCAGTGTTCGCCGGCGCGGCGCGACCCTGATTACGCTGTCCGAGGACGGAAGCTTCACGCTCGAATCCGTACCGCTGCAGCCATGACACCCCGTAGCACCGGAACAGCCGCCACCTGCAAAGGCAGCGGCTGTTTTTCGTCTGTCCAAACCTATCCGTTTTCAAAAAGCTGCAGCATCACGTCACCGAGGCAATCAGCCATTCGGCACAGCGGATTCCGTCCGCCGCCGCCGAGACAATGCCTCCGGCATAGCCGGCCCCCTCACCGCAGGGAAAGATTCCGCGCAGCGCCGATTGCCCGCCCTCATCCCGCAGCATCCGCACCGGGGATGAGCTGCGGGATTCCACTCCCGTCAGCACGGCATCCCGCCGGGCAAACCCGCGCAGCTGCCGATCAAACAGCGGCAGCGCCGCCTCCAGCGAGGCCGTGACCTCCGGCGGCAGGCAGCCGTGCAGGTCGGTCAATGTCACTCCGGGGCGATAGGACGGTTCCACCTCACCGAGACTGTGCGAGGGCGTGTGCTGCAGAAAATCGCCTACGAGCTGCGCCGGCGCACGGTAATCCCCGCTGCCGAGCCGATAGGCCGCCTGCTCCAGGCGGCGCTGAAACGCCACGCCGCCGAGCGGATCCGTGCTTCCGAAATCCTGCGGTGTGACACCGACCAATACGGCACTGTTGGAATTGCGCGCGTCGCGGGCAAACTCACTCATACCGTTGACCGCCACGCCGCCCTCCTCCGAGGCCGCGGCCATCACCACACCGCCCGGGCACATGCAGAAGGTATAGGTGCCCCGCAGCCCCGCCGGATGACAGGTCAGCCGGTAATCCGCCGCCGACAGCGCCGGATGCCCCGCAAATTCTCCGTATTGGGCGCGATCGATCATCTCCCGCGGATGCTCAATCCGCACGCCGACGGCAAACGCCTTCGGCTCCATCGGCATCCCCTGCCGCTGCAGCATCTCCATGGTGTCGCGGGCGCTGTGCCCGACAGCCAGAATCAAGCGGTCACAGCTCAGCCGTTCCTCTCCCTGCGGCGTCGTCAGCACCGCCTCCGTCAGCTGCCCCTCCCGCAGCACCACATCGGTCAGCTGCGTTTCAAAGCGTACCGTGCCGCCGAGGCGCAGAATCTCCTCCCGCAGTGTCCGCACCATTGTCCGCAGCCGGTCGGTGCCCGCATGGGGCCGCGCCCGCCACAGCAGATCCTCCGCCTCACCGGCCCGCGCCAGCTCCTCGATTACAAGGCGGCAGCGCGGATCCTGCACCCCGGTGTTCAGCTTGCCGTCGGAAAAGGTACCGGCACCGCCCTCCCCGAACTGTACATTGGAGCGTGTATCCAGCACTCCCGTCCGGCGAAAGCGCTCCACATCCTCCGTCCGCTCCTCTACCCTCCGGCCGCGTTCGATCAGAATCGGATTCCATCCGACCCGCGCCAGCATCAGCGCCGCAAACAGTCCGGCCGGGCCGCTTCCGACCACCACCGGCCTCTGCTGCGGCTTGGCGGTCGGTCGGGGCAAGGGATACGGTGCAAAGTCAATTGCCTTTACATCCGGATCCTTCAGGCGCCGCACCAGCGATGCCTCATCCCCCGCCACCGTCACATCCAGCGCCGCCAGAAAATGCACCGCCTGCTTCCGGCGCGCATCCACGGAGCGCCGTCCGAGACGGCAGCTCTGCAGCTCACGCTCCGGAATACGCAGCTTGGCTGCTGCCTTCTTCCGCAGCGTCTGCGCCGTATAGCCGAGCGGCAGCGCCACATTGGAAATCCGGATCACGCCTTTTGCTCCTTTCCCATGGCCTGCACGGCGGCAAATGCCGACGCCCATGCCCACTGCAGATTATAGCCCCCGCAGTCACCGTCCACATCCAGCAGCTCGCCGCATGCGTAAAGACCTTTATCTTTACAGGATTCCATGGTCTGCGGACAAAACTGCTCCGTGGCAATGCCGCCTGCCGTCACCTGCGCTCCGGCCAGGCCCTGTGTCCCCGTTACGGAAAACATCCAGCTCTGCAGTGTATCGGCCAGGTGCTCCATGCTAAGCTCCGGGCAATCCCCCGCACGATCGGACAGCGCACCGATGCCGGAGGCGCGAATCAGCGTCTGCCCCATCCGCCGCTGAAACAATCCGGTCAGGAAATCCGCCAGCGGACGGTCTCCGAGACGCATCCGGCGCTGCTTCAGCCGCTCCGTCAGCTGCGGCCGCGTCATGTCGGGCAGCAAATTCAGCACCGCGGTCATGCTTCCGCGCTTCTGCCGCTCCCAATCTCCCGCCGCCCGCGAGACCTGCATCACGGCGGGGCCCGACAGTCCGTATTCGGTAAACAGAATTTCTCCCGTCTCGCTGCGCAGCGGGCGGCCGTCCTTCTGCAGCGTCACCGTCCCGTCCACCCGCAGGCCCTTCACCGCACGTACATAGAGGGTATCGGTGCGCAGCTGTACGATCGAGGGAAACAGCGGTGTCCGCGTATAGCCGAGCCCCGTCAGCAGCGCATAGCCGTCGCCACTGCCGCCGAGAGACGGGGCCGCTGCGCCGCCCGCGGCGCACAGCACCCGCTTGGCCGCCTCCGTTCCCGCCGCCATCTGCACCGTAAATTCCTCCCCGGCCCGCCGCAGCGCCTGCACGGCGCAGTCACAGCGCACCTCGACACCGAGCCGCTGCAGCTCCAGCCGCAGGCAGTCCAGCACCGCCGCCGCGCTTTCGCAGACCGGGTATACCCTTCCGTTATCGCGCACGGCGCAGGGTACCCCCACGGAGTCGAAAAACTCCATGGTGTCCTGCGGCGTAAAGCCGGCCAGAGCCGGCACCGTAAAGGAGCGGTCAGCCCCGTGATAATGTGCGGGAGAGGCCTCCCGATGGGTGATATTGCAGGTGCCGTTGCCGGTCGCCAGCAGCTTTTTGCCGACCCGTGCCTGCTTTTCCAAGAGCAGAATCCGCGCGTTCCGGAATCGCCGCGCCGCAAACACGGCCGCCGAAAGCCCCGACGCTCCGCCTCCGATAATGACCAAATCCCATGCCTGCCGCATCCGTTTTCCCCCTCCGCAGGGCGCATAGCCGCACCCGCCCTGCCTTTTCATGCCCGCCTCCGCCCCTCGCAAAGGACGGCATCCGCTTCCACGGTGTATTGTAGCATATTTCCCCGGCAATTTCAACCGGAGAAACCGTCCCGTTTCGGTTCTTTCGCTTGCCATCCGACACAAAATGTGCTATAGTAAAGAGGTCAATACATCCATTATCGGCGGGGGTTTTGCAATGGGCGAAAAAGTCATGGTCGGCATGAGCGGCGGAGTGGACAGCTCGGCCTCCGCCGCGCTCCTTCTGGAGCAGGGATATGCAGTAAGCGGCGCCACGCTGCGCCTGTTCCGCAACGAGGAAATCGGTCTGCACTCCCGCACCTGCTGCTCCCTGGACGACGTAGCCGATGCGCGGGCTGTCGCGGACAAGCTCGGCATCCGGCATTATGTGTTCTCCTTTGACGAGGATTTCCGCCGCGAGGTCATCGACCGCTTTGCGGCGGAATATGCCGCGGGGCGCACCCCGAATCCCTGCATCGACTGCAATCGCCGCATCAAATTCAGCAAAATGCTGGCGCGGGCGCTGACGCTCGGCTTCGACAAAATTGCCACCGGCCACTACGCCCGCATCACCTATGACGCGCAGCGCGGCCGCTATCTGCTGTGGCGTGCGGCTGTCCGGGATAAGGATCAGAGCTATGTGCTGTACAGCCTGACGCAGTTTGAGCTGGCCCACACCCTGTTTCCCCTCGGCGGCATGAGCAAGCCGGAGATCCGCGCCTTTGCGGAATCCCGCGGGCTGGTAACTGCCCGCAAGCCCGACAGTCAGGATATCTGCTTCGTGCCCGACGGCGACTACGCCCGCTTTTTGGAGGAGGTCTACGGCCTGCCCTCGCTCCCCGGCGATTTTATCGATACCGACGGCCGCGTCATCGGACACCACCCCGGCCAGCTGCACTACACGGTCGGACAGCGCAAGGGTCTCGGCGTCAGCTTCGGCCGACCGATGTATGTGCTGAAAAAGGACGCAGCCGCCGGAACCGTCACGCTCGGGGACGAGGACGCGCTGTTTTCCGATGAATTGACGGCGGACGATGTCAACTGGATTGCCTGCGACGCGCCGGAGGCGCCGCTGCGGGTGACCGCCAAGACCCGCTATTCACAGACGGACACCCCGGCCACCGTCATCCCTTGCGGTGACGGCCGCGTGCGCGTCTGCTTCGATACTCCCGTAAGAGCCGTGACCGCCGGACAGGCTGTCGTTTTTTATGACGGTGACCTGGTCGTCGGCGGCGGTACCATTCTCGAATCCGGAAAGAGGCGAAATACGCAATGATTTGGCACAGTGACCCCCTGCCCCGCGTGTTGGAGGAGCTGAACGCGGCTCCCGAAACGGGGCTGACGGAGGAGGAAGCCCGCACCCGGCAGGAATCGGCCGAGGAAAAGCGGCTGCATACCGTTCTGACCCGTACCGTCTGCTCTCCGATGACCCTCTTTTTGCTGCTGCTCTGCGCGGCGGAGGCCGGGATTGCCTGGTATCAGACCGCACACGGCACTCCCACCGACGCCCTTCCGTCCCTTTTAACGCTGCTTTGCGTCCTGCTCGGTGCCCTGTGCCGCGGTGCGGCCCAGGCGGCCGCCTCCCGCGTTCTGGCGGCCTCGCAGAACGGCATCCCGATGACGGCTGCGGTGCGCCGCGGCGGACGCCTCCTGTCGGTGGCGGATTCCGCGCTCGTTCCCGGCGATATCCTCTGCCTCGCGGCCGGAGACTCGGTCCCGGCGGACTGCCGTCTGCTGCGTTCGCACCTCCTGATCTGCGACGAAACAGCCGTCGGCGGGGACGCTCATGTACAGAAAAACGCGGAGACGGAGATTCCCCCGATTACCCCCCTGTCCGGCCGCGTCAATATGCTGTATCGCGGAACGCTGCTGCTGACCGGTGAGGCCGAGGCCGTTGTGGCGGAAACCGGCGGACAGACGGAATACGCCCGCCTGCATCCCTCCCTTTGCTTTACAGGCAAGCCCCTGCAGCCCGTGCTCGCCAAGGTGCGCCGTGTCGGCACGGCGGTCGCCTGGGCGGCCGTACTGGGCTTTTGGATTGCGGCCGTTCTCCGTCGGCTCGCCTTCACGGAGATATTGCTCGGCACGGCGGCACTGCTGACCGTCGGTGCGGATTGGCTGTCCGGCCTCTGGCTGTCCGTCTATGCCGCCGCCTTTTCCCGTGCCTCCGCGCGCGGCATAGCGCTGCGCTCGGAAGCTCTGGCCGGGTCGATTGCCGGCGCCGACCGGGCCGTCGTCCGTGTGGACGATTTGGCGCTTCCGGCCGAGCCGGAGCTGACTGCCGCCTTCGCCGGCAGCCGCACCTATGATGTACATTCTCCCGCCGGCCCCGGCCTTCAGGCGCTCCTGCGCCTGGCCGTACTGTGTACCGAGGAGCCGGCCCGCACCGCCTGGGATCGGGCTATCCTCGCCTGCGCCGCTGCGCAGCAGATGCAGGCGGAGGCCCTGCAGCGGGAATACCCCTCCCTGAGCCCTATTACCCCGGACGCGGACGGCCGCCGTATCGCGGCGGTGCGCCTGATTGACGGACAAAAGCTCCGTATCGTGCGGGGAGCGCCGGAGGAGCTGCTGCCGCTGTGCCGCAGCGTTTCCGATGAGGCACGGCAGGCACTGGATACCATGCGCCAAGGGGCACTGCGCGTACTGGCCGTCGCCTACGCCTACGAGGAGCAGGAAGCGTCCGATTCCCTGCTGTTTGCCGGCTTGCTCGGCTTTGCGCTGCCGACGGAGCAGGCCGCCCGCCTTGTCTCCCGCTGCCGCGCAGGACAGCTGACCCCCTGCCTGCTGACGGAGGACAGCGCGGAGTTTGCCGGGGCTTATGCCTCCGCAATCGGCTGGCCCGATGCCGCAAACAGCGCTGCATCACGGCAGCTCTGGGATACCCTGTCCGACGGAGAATGGAAGCGGATGGCCGCGCATACCGCGGCCTATGCCGACCTGCGGCCCGCCGATACGGCGGAATTGGCCCGGCGCTTCCGCGCCTCGGGCATCACGGCGCTGTTCCCCGGGCAGCAAGCGGAGGACCGCGAAACCATGGAACTCTCGGAGCTCGGCTGTGTCTCCCCGGCAGCTCCGGAATCCGTCAAGGAGGCGGCACAGATTCTGCTGCCCGACCTCTCCCTGAATGCCATGAGCACGGCGGCGGCCCTGTTCCGCGACCTGTTTGCCCGGCTGCAGACAGCCTTCCGGCTCTGTCTGTCGTCCTGTCTGGCCGCTGCCGCTGCCTTTGTCCTTCTGACGGCGCTGCGGGGGCAGCCTCCGTTCTCCCCGACCGCGTTTGTTCTGCTGCTGACGGTCACGGCGGGAGGAATCCCGCTGACACTGTGCGGCGGCTGCGGCAATACACGCTTCGGCCGCAGTCCGGCCTCCGTGCCCTGCCGCCCGCGCGATCTGCGTCTGACCCTGTGGAACGGAGCCGCCGGAGCCGCCGCTCTTACGGCCGCCTCCCTTCTCTGTACACCGGAGGCCGCGGCGCCCATCACGGCGGCCGTGTGGATGCTGATGACCTGGCTGCAGTACGCGGCCGCTCTGTCCGCCCCCACCCTGCGCCCCGGAAGGCGTGATGCGGTATGCGCCGGGCTCGGTTTTGGGCTCTCGCTGCTTCTGTTCCTGCTGTTCTCGGGAGTCCTCGGCTGGTTCCCGGCGCTGGCGGCCCATACGCCGCTGATCCTGCTGACGGCGGCCGCCGCCGGACTGGCAGCCTGGCTTCCCCTGCGGATACGGCGCCGCCCGGCGCCCCCGACGGAAAGCCGAACAGAAACGGCGGCTCCGTCCGCTCCGGAAGCGGAAGATACCGGCACGGAGGAGCCCGCCTCGCGGGAATCGGAGGGCTGAGTCTGTCACAGAAACACGTGGAGAGGGGATTTGCGGATGTTTGCCAGTATGAACAGTATGGGGCTCTTGGGAATTGACGGCTTCATGGTGCAGGTGGAGGCCGATCTTTCGCAGGGACTGCCCGGCTTTGATGTCGTCGGTCTGCCCGGTGCAGCCGTGCGCGAATCGCGGGACCGGGTGCGGGCGGCGCTGAAAAACGGAGGATTTACCTATCCCGTCAGCCGCATTACCATCAACCTGGCCCCAGCCAACATCCGCAAGGAGGGATCGGTCTACGATCTTCCCCTGCTTCTGGCCATCCTGCAGGCCACCGAACAGCTCCGCGTACCGCTGCAGGACAGTGCCTTTGTGGGCGAGCTGTCGCTGGCGGGGGACCTCCGTCCGATTTACGGCGTCCTTCCGATGGTGATCGCCGCGCGCGACCACGGCATCCGTAAGGTCTATGTTCCGGCGGATAACGCCGCCGAAGGAGCGGTCGTGGATGGCATCGAGGTCTATCCGGTCAAAACCGTCCTGGGGCTGATGGAGCATCTGACAGGCGTTGCACCCATCGCCCCGCTGACATCGGCCGACTATACCTGTACCCCGCAGGAGAATATCCCCGATTTTTCCGAGGTGCGCGGACAGGAAACCGCCCGCCGCGCCATGGAGGTGGCGGCCGCCGGCGGCCACAATATCCTGCTGATCGGCCCTCCCGGCTCGGGCAAGAGCATGCTGGCCAAGCGCCTCCCCTCCATCCTGCCCGATATGACGGCAGAGGAGGCGCTGGAGGCCACCAAAATCCACTCCATCGCCGGAGCGCTGCCCGGCGGCATCGGCCTGCTGACGCATCGGCCGTTCCGCTCGCCGCACCACTCGATTTCCGTGGCCGGCCTGACCGGAGGCGGCAGCACCCCGAAGCCCGGCGAGGTCTCTCTGGCCCACCACGGCGTGCTCTTTCTGGATGAGCTGCCCGAATTTTCGCGCACCGCTATGGAGAGCCTGCGTCAGCCGCTGGAGGACGGCCACGTCACCATCTCCCGCGTCAACGCCACGCTGTCCTATCCCTGCTCGTTCATGCTGGTGGCCGCCATGAACCCCTGCCCCTGCGGCTTTTACGGGCACCCCACGCGGAAGTGCACCTGCTCGGCCGCCGCGGCGCAGAATTATCTGTCCCGCGTCTCCGGCCCCCTGCTCGATCGCGTGGATCTGCATATTGAGGTACCGCCGGTGGAATTTTCCAAGCTGTCCGCCGACGAGCCGTCCGAAAGCTCGGCCTCCATCCGGGCCCGCGTCAACCGCACACGGCAGGTGCAGAGAGAGCGCTTCCGCGGCACCTCGGTGCTGTGCAATGCGCAAATCCCGACCGGCCGGCTGCGGGAATGGTGCCCCCTGACCGATGCGGCGCGGGCGCTGCTCTCCAACGCCTTCGACAAAATGGGGCTGTCGGCGCGGGCCTATGACCGCCTGCTCAAGGTGGCCCGCACCATTGCGGACATGGAGCAGAGCGATATCATCGACGTGCCGCACATTGCCGAGGCCATCCAGTACCGCGCCCTGGACCGCAAGTACTGGCAAAACCGCTGATTGCCGACCGTGGCCTCCACTTCCGGCACTTCCGCAAGGGAGCCTTCACGGAAATCGCCGCGCAGCAGAGTGCAGCCCGATAGGCGGCGGCCGGCACAAGGATCACGGACAAGCGAAACGTGAACCGTCCATCCGTCCTTCTCTACCGCATAACACAGGGCCGGAGACTTCCGCAGAAGTCTCCGGCCCTGTGAGCTTGTCAAAAAACTCTGTTTTTGACAAGCTCGGAGGCTGTCTGAAAGGCTGCAGGGGCAAGGAGTGCGCCTC
>URYX01000051.1 GCA_900552225.1 uncultured Oscillospiraceae bacterium
TGAGAAAATTTTCTAGCGAGCAGACATTGACTTCCGCCATCGAAGAATATATCCATTTTTATAATACCAAGCGGTACCAGAAGCGCCTTCGCTGCATGACACCTATGGAGTTTCACGCTGCTGCATAAAAAAGATGATCTCTGCCAATGCAGAGACCATCTCCAACAAAACATTTTTTATTTTTTCACTGTCTACTTGACAGGGGGCACATTACCGCTCCGGCTGTTTTCCGTTATCCTTTTTGTCCTTCCGCCCCACACGGCGGTTCTTCGTCCGTCCGGGTGATCTCCGTCACATACAGCGTCTCTCCCGCCACCCGAAAATGCACGTGGCATCCCGCAAACACAAACCCGTATACCCGCTCGGGATCCTCCTGGTAGGCCGGGCGGGGGTCCTGCGCCAGCACGGCGTGCAGCGCCGCTCTCCGCTCCTCCGGCACAACCCTCTCCCATTCCTCCGGGCAACGCACACGCAGCCTCTCTCCGAGTGCCTCCGCGGCAAATCCGCCGGAGGCCTCCGGATGAGCATCCGTATACGCCAGATAGGGCTTGATATCATACAGCGGCGTCCCGTCCAGCAAATCGGCCCCGGACACCCACAGCACGGGCCCGTTCGGCGTCTCCCACTCGACCGCATCGAGCCGCACCGACGAAAGCCCGATGGCATTCGGGCGGAACGGCGAACGCGTGGCAAACACCCCCATACGGGTATTGCCTCCGAGCCGCGGCGGACGCACCGTCGGTGACCAGGTGTCACGCAGGCTCTCCGAGAACTGCCACAGCAGCCAGATATGGGAGAATCCGTCGATTCCCCGCAGGGCCTCCGGCTGCCGGTAGGCGGGCTCCATCACGATACGGGCCCGGGTCGGAGCCAGTCCGCTCTGCCGCGGCAGCCCGAATTTCTGGGGAAATTCGGTGTGAATGTGTGCAATCACCCGCAGTGTCGGCACCGTTTCCATCCCTGATTCCTCCGTATCCCGGGCTCCGGCCGATCCGTCAGCCGTCGCACTCCGTCACCAGTTCGGCAGACAGAGCTGATAGGCGCTGCCCTCGGTAATCGAGAAATAGTGAGCCACGATCTGGTCATAGGTCCAGCCGTACTCGTTGGCAAAAATAACGGCTCCCAGCTGGCTGAGGCCGACCCCGTGGCCGTTGCCCACCACCTGCAGCGTCAGCACGTCTCCCTCCTGCTCGATCACGGAAATAGCGTGCGAGCGAAGGCCGAGCGCCGAGCGGAGGGTTGTCCCCTTGACGTAGACCTTGTCCCCATAATTGTCATAGTAATACAGATTGCTCCGGTACATATACCCGCCGTCCCACTCGGTGGTATACAGCGAGAAGGCATCGTCTCGGGTGTCGTAATAGACGGTGCAGCCGAGTGAGTACGAAACCTCCGACACAATTTCCGACATCGTGTAGGTGTACGTGCGCGTATAGGCATTGGACTGGCCGGTATAATAGGACACCAGCGCATCCGTCTCCGGACTGTAGACCGCCTGTGCATACGGCAGATTGGCCGTATACACCTTGTGGCAGGAGCTGGAGCTTCCCGCCACGCTGGCACTGTAGAAGCCGTAGCAGAGCTTTTGGAAATCGCTTCCGGCCGAGGGAATCATCACCTTCTGACCGAGCACCTCCCCGACCGCCTGATAAATCCGGTAGTCGTTCGGGTTATTCAGATCCACCTTGCTCTGCACCTGTACGCTGAAGCTGTAGCTTCCGTTTTTGCCGTAGCACTGGCGGGCAATATGCGTATAGGACACCACCGCCTGCGCCTTCCAGGCCTCCGTGGAGGTCAGGGCCATGCGGGAGGCGCCCAGCTCGCATTTGACCACGGCGGTCAGGCCGAGCTGCAGCTCCTCACGGTCGCGTCCGTCATAGGTCACCGTACCGCTGCCGTCGCGGGCCACCGCCGTAATGCGGATATGATCCGTATACACCGATTCCGCCACCGGACTCTGCTGCAGCGTCACGGAGGGGGGGGCCGACACAGCCGGAGGTGTCTGCGGCACCTGCGCCGTCGGACGCGTGGTCGGCTCGGTGGTCGCCTCCGTGGTCGGGGCAGCGGTCGATTCCGTGGTTGTCGTGGTCTCCCCGGTTGTCTCGGACGAGGTCGGGAAGGTGTAGTCGTCCGGAGAGGACGGCTCCGGGTCATCATACTCCTGCGACGGCTCAATATACGGGTTGTTGCTCTCATCGGTCTGCGGGGTTTCGTTTTCGAGAATCCTCTGCCACAGCAGCCTGGCATCCACTTCATTGACGATCCCATTATTGTTGAGGTCGGCACATTTCAGCTGCGTGTCAGTCAGAGGATAGCCGCTTTCGAGATAGCGCCACAGGATGCGTGCATCCGCGCTGTCTACCACGCCATCTCCGTTCAAGTCGCCCCTTTGCGGCTCCGTCGTCCACGCACCGAGAATACCGATACACAGCGTGGCGAGGCAAGACACCGCAATCGCGACGACTCCCTTCTGATAAGACATACTGTCTGTTCCTCCTATATTTTACTGTCTCTCCGCATGGACGGCAGACACCGTTTGCGGACTCTGCTGCGGCAGCCTGCAGAGACTCGTCAGCCTCTCTGCCCTGCAACATTCTTTATACTATACCACTCTTTACCGGAAAATGCAAGCTTTTGAAATTTTTGGTAAGAAAATGTTCCTTGTTTTGCTGCTTTTGGACATTTTTGGACACTTTTTTCCACGGCTTCAGAGTGCTTTCCGGGCCATACCGGACAGGTTTTCCGCTACAAAGCCCGCATACAAAATCGGGACCGCCGGCTCATCCGACGGTCCCGATTTCTTGGCTCCGTTTTCCATACTATCCGCATAAACAGCCGCATAAACAGGGCGCTCCGGGCCCGTCATTTCCGGAGCATACACTTCTCCCCGGCAGCCACAGAAGCCGTCTCACCGTCACATAACTGCGCCCTTCCGGGGCGCAGCGCGGGTGCCGCCGCCCGGCGTATCCTGCCTCTCCGGCGCACCTCCGCCCCTGCCGTCTCCCGCCGTCATCCCTTGTGCGCACTCGGTCCGTTCCCCGCGGAGATCCGCCGCTTTGCCCCGATCCTGTCCCAAATCCGGTCCACGCACCAAAATATCAGACACAGAAAAACGGCCGTCAGCAGGCACCCTCCAAACCACCGATAATACAGGATACCCGCGTAAAACGGGGCACTTTCTCGCATCATCCCGATGGCCGGACTATAGCAGATTCCCGTCGTTCCCAGGATAACCGCCGTATAAAACACGGCCTCCGTACAGCGCCATCCGTATCTCTGCCGTATCCGGCGTTTGGCTATGTAAAGCCCGAGGAAACAGACCAGCCCGACAGCGAACGGCAGCCATATCGGCCGGACAAAGGTGTGGAATACGGCCGTCCAAAACGACGAGTCACCGATCATAAGCCGGAAATATTGCCCTCCTCCCATAAAGCGCGGAGCACCTCCCTGTTCCTCCGGCAGCAAGAAGGACAGAGCGATAGCCGCCATAATACACAGGGCCGGGACCACAAAACACAGGAGCTGTTTGGAGCGTTTCATATATATCCCCTCTTTTCTCATACGGCAGACATGCCCCGTCCCGCGCGGTCACACGGCGCGGGGCGACCGTCTTACAGATGGAACCGATAGTGCATTTCAAGAGCCGGGACTTCCCATTCATAGGGGTGCTCGTTCCCGTCTTCATCGCGCCGTGTTCCCTTAAACACATAGACCGGCTGATAAAGGGCCGACGTATGGCTTCTGTTCAGGCAGATTTCGACATCGGTAAAGATTACCGGCGTATCGGGTGCGTAGGAGCACGGCCTTTTGCCTTCTTCCTCACGGAGCCCGGGCGAATGACAGGTTCCCCCGACCCACCTGGGCTTCAGCTTCTCCACCTCCTCAAGCGACAGGCCCGGCATCGTTCGGTCTATTGCGTAGACAAAGCAATCGGGGTACAACCGTTCCTGAAACGGAATATTTCCCCGTTTGGTTTGTCTCATCTCTTGCCATACGGCAGTATGGCGGCGTTCTTCGACTTCCCAAACGAAAAAATCTTCTCGTTTCAGGTCGAAGATTTTCGGCCAACCGCACGGCTGAACGGCGCGGCACCCGACCGAGGCATGCTGGTGCATGGCGAGCGGAGGGTAACAATGCCGATCGCCGCGCGGTCTTGCCGAAAAAACGACGGTGCCCGAATCGCTTTGTCTGCGGATACGGTAAGAGGCGCACGACGCAGAAAGCAAAAGCGTTGGCACCCAGGGCCAACAGCGTTTTTCATAATTCAAATGGAAAGAATCAGAAATTCACGGTTTCTTTCTTGGCATTATATTGCTTTTGCGGCCTGCGGCCTTTTTTGACAGTCTGAGCTCCCGGGAGAAGGCTTATAGCCTTTCTCCCGGGAGCTTTGCTGTGTCTATGCGTCTCCGCCGTCCGGCGGAACGCTTTTGCGGCGGGCGACGGCGGGCCCGTACAGCCGCTGCCCGTCCCGGGTATAGACCGACCCGTGACAGGGGCATTCCCAGACGCCGTCCTCCTCGCGAAAATGCATCCGGCAGCCGAGATGCGGGCAGCGGTGCTCGGGGCGGCTGAGCGCGCCCGCGGTCAGCGACAGGGCGGAGCGCCCCGCATCCCTCCAGAATTCCGCGGCACCGAGCCGCGTCAGATGCCGCACGGGGGAAAAGAGCGCCGCCTCCGGCGGCTCCTGCCCGCAGATCAGATCGGCAATGAGCCGCGCCGCCGCCATGCTGCCGGTCAGGCCCCAGGTGTTGAAGCCCGTCGCAATATACCAGTCGGGGCGGGAGGGGGCAAACCGCCCGATGAACGGCAGTCCGTCGTGGGTGATGCAGTCCTCCGTCCACCAGTCGGCGGCCACCTCCGCCGCGGGAAACAGGGCGTGCGCCTGCTCCCGCAGCGGCTCTCCGGAAAAGGCCGTGCCCGTGCGGCAGCCCTCGCCGCCGAGCAGCAGGAGCTCTCCCGCCTGCCGCAGGGAGAGCCCGGCCGGATCCGCGTCGTTGTACAGGGCGGCAAGCGGCGGCAGACCGCACAGTGCCAGCACGCGGTGCCGCTCCTGATGCATCCGCAGGAAGTAAAAGCCCGGCACATTGACAAACGGGAAATGGGTGGCGATGACGATGTGCCGCGCCGTAACACAGCCGCGGTCGGTGAAGATCATGTGGCCGTCCACGGCCTGCGCGGTGGTGTGCGTCCAGATCGGGATTCCGGCGGCCGCGGCGGACAGAAAGCGCAGCGGATCCAGGACGGCCTGCTGCTCCAGACACAGCATCCCGCCGACGGGAAACGGCAGCTCGGAGGGCGGCGGTGCGGCCACGGGCAGTCCGACCGCCTCGGCGGCCGCTCGCTCCTCCGCTAAAGCGGCCCCGTCGCCGCGGGTGTAGAGGCAGTGCTTCCGCCGCTCCCAGCCGCAGTTGATGCCGCCGTGCTCTGCGGCCGATGCATAGTCCTCCACCGCGCGCAGCATGGCCGCAGCATAGAGGCGGGTGCGCTCCCGGCCGAGCACGCGCAGCATCCGTGCATAGCGCAGCCCGTGCAGCGCCGTGACCTTGGCGGTCGTGCGGCAGGTGACTCCGCCGACCGGCTCCCCGGCCTCCATGACCGTGACCCGGATTCCGCGCCGGCGCAGCGCCCACGCGGTCAGAAGCCCCGCCAGACCGCCGCCGATGACAACGGCCTCCTCGGTGGTGTCGCCCGCCAGAGGCCGCCCCTGCGGGAGAGCGGAGGTTTGCCAGACGGTATCCACGAAAACGCCCCCTTTCTTCGGCGTTAGTATGGGAAAAACCGGCGCAAATATGCAGTCATGAACAAATGTTCGATTTTTTCGCAAAAACAGTTGATTTTCCGGAAAAAGTCGTTTATAATGGAAGCATACTCCGAAGAATTTCGTAAGGATAAGGAAGTGCGAGGATGGCGGACAGCAAGAAGAAGGCGGCGGAAAAATCGAATCCGTCGGACGATAAGAAAAAAGCGCTCGAAATGGCGCTGCAGCAGATCGAGAAGAATTACGGCAAGGGCGCCGTCATGCGCCTCGGACAGAATGTGAATATGAATGTGGCCAGCGTGCCGACCGGGTCCTTTGCGCTCGACCGGGCACTCGGCATCGGCGGCCTGCCCCGCGGCCGCATTATCGAGGTTTACGGGCCGGAGGCCTCCGGCAAAACGACACTTGCGCTGCACGCGGTGGCGGAGACGCAGAAGCTCGGCGGCGAGGCGGCGTTTATCGACGTGGAGCACGCGCTCGACCCTGTTTACGCCAAGGCGCTCGGAGTGGACGTGGATTCCCTGCTCGTGTCTCAGCCGGACACCGGAGAGCAGGCTCTGGAAATTGCGGAGGCGCTGATCCGCTCGGGTGCCGTGGACATCGTGGTGGTGGACTCGGTGGCCGCGCTCGTGCCGCGCGCGGAGATCGAGGGCGAGATGGGCGACGCTCATGTCGGACTGCAGGCGCGCCTGATGTCTCAGGCCATGCGCAAGCTGGCCGGTGTGGTCTCCAAGTCCAACTGCATTGCGCTGTTTATCAACCAGCTGCGCCTGAAGGTGGGCGTGGTCTACGGCAACCCCGAGGTGACGGCGGGCGGCAACGCACTGAAGTATTATGCGTCGGTGCGCCTGGACGTGCGCCGCGCGGAGACCATCAAGGTGAGCGGACAGGCGATCGGCTCCCATACCCGCGTCAAGGTGGTCAAGAACAAGCTGGCGCCCCCGTTCAAGGAGGCGGAATTCGACATTATCTACGGCGAGGGCATTTCGCGTATGGGCGAGGTGCTCGATATGGCCGTCGAGGCGGATATCATTCAGAAATCCGGCGCGTGGTTCTCCTATAAGGACGAGCGGATTGCGCAGGGCCGCGACAATGCCCGCGACTATCTCAAAACGCATCCCGATGTGACGCGCGAGATCGAGGAGCGTCTGCGCGCCAAGCTGGATGCCGACCGCACGGCCGTCAAGGCCGACGGCGGCAAGCCGGCTCCCGAGCCGGTGGAAATTGCGATTGAGGATGCACCGGCCTCCGCGCCGGCCGCTGCCCGCAAGCCGAAAATCGATATTGTGGTGGAGGACTAAGCACCGATGGGTGAAAACGGTGAGCTCCGCTGTACGGTCACCGCGCTGCAGCCGCAGCGCGGTCGCCTTTATAAGGTGACCTGGGACGACGGAACGGAGCAGGAGGTGTACCGCCCGACGTGGGAGGCCGCGGGCTGCGGCGTCGGGGACAGCATGACGCAGGAGGAGCGGGAGCTCCTCCTGTCCCGCGCGGCGGAGGAACGGGGCCGGGAATATGCCCTGTGGCTGCTGTCGCGCCGCGATTATGCGGAAACCGAGCTGAAGCGCAAGCTGCGCGATAAGGTGGGCGCGGAGGCGGCGGACGGCGCCTCCCGGCGGATGACCGAGCTCGGGCTGGTCAACGATGAGCGCTATGCCGTGCGGCTGGCGCGGGAGCTCTGCCTGCGGAAGCATTATCCGCGGCGGCGCGCGGCGGAGGCGCTGCGCCAGAAGGGAATCGACCGCGAAACGGCGGAGGCGGCGGTGGAGGAAGTCGGCTCGGAAGATGCGGAACAGGCTCTTGCACTTCTTCACAAAAAGTGCTATACTGTACCCCGTGAAGAAATCGCGCGCCGTAAGCTATTGGATTCGCTGGTACGTTACGGGTTCTCCTACGAGACGGCCCGGGAGGCGATGCAAGCGGCAGAAGGGGAATAATCTATGTCTTTTACCGTCGGAATGGTGTCGCTCGGATGCCCGAAAAATCAGATGGATGCGGAGCTGATGCTCGGCCGTCTGCGTGCGGCCGGAATCGAGATCAAGGCCGACCCGGCCCTGGCCGATGTGGTGATTGTCAACACCTGCGGGTTTATCGAGGAGGCCAAGCGGGAGGCCATCGAACAGATTCTGGAATTTGCCGCGCTGAAAAAAGAGGGACGGATCCGGAAAATCGTGGTGACGGGCTGCATGGCCGAGCGCTATCAGCAGGAGATTGCGAGTGAGCTTCCCGAATGCGACGCGGTCACTGGGCTCGGCGCCAACGGCGACATTGTGGAAACGGTGCGGCGTGTGGCGGAGGGCGAGCGTGTGGTGAGCTTCCCCGACAAGTCCTGCTGGTCGCTCGAGGGCGACCGGCTGCAGACGACGCCCGGATTTTTTGCCTATCTGCGCATCGGTGACGGCTGCGACAACCGCTGCACCTATTGCGCCATCCCGCTGATCCGCGGCGGCCTGCGCAGCCGCCCGATGGAATCGGTGGTGGCGGAGGCGGAAAAGCTGGCGGCGGACGGCGTGCGTGAGCTGAATCTGGTGGCGCAGGATACGACGCTGTACGGCCGCGATCTGTACGGTGAGCCGCGCCTGCCCGAGCTGCTCGAGCGGCTGTGCCGGATTGACGGCCTGCGCTGGATCCGATTGTTTTACTGCTACCCTGAGCACATCACCGACCGACTGCTCGAGGTGATGGCGCGGGAGCAGAAAATTGCCAAATACATGGATATTCCGATCCAGCATGCCAGCGGGTCGGTGCTCCGCCGGATGCACCGGCAGGGGGATGCCGCCTCGCTGACCGCGCTGATGGCGCATATCCGCGAGCGCGTGCCGGGCATCGTGCTGCGCACGACCGTGATGACCGGATTCCCCGGCGAAACGCAGGAGGATGTCAACACGCTGTGCGAGTTCCTGCAGGAGGTGCGGTTCGAGCGCCTCGGCTGCTTCGCCTATTCGGCGGAGGAAGGGACGCCGGCGGCCTCCCTGCCCGATCAGGTGCCGGAGGAGGAAAAGCGCCGCCGCGCCGATCTCGTGATGGAGCAGCAGGCCTTCCGCACGGAGGAATACCAGCAGGCGCAGATCGGAAAGACCGTGGAGGTCCTGGCGGAGTCCTACGACCGCTATGCCGAGAGCTGGTTCGGCCGGACGCAGGGCGACGCGCCGGACATCGACGGCAAGGTGTTCTTCAAGGCTCCGCGCGGCCGGGTGCATGCCGGAGATTTTGTACAGGTTCGTGTGACGGATTATATGGATTGGGATTTGATCGGGGAGGCGGAGTGAATGAATATTGCCAATCGGCTGACGGTGGTGCGGGTACTGCTGACACCGCTTTTCCTGCTGCTGTTCCTGTGGGAATTCCCGTTTCATTATATTGCGGCGGCCGCCGTGTTCGGATTGGCAGCCTATACCGATTATCTGGACGGATACCTGGCGCGCAAGCATCAGCTGGTGACCAATCTCGGAAAATTCATGGACCCGATTGCGGACAAGATGCTGACGACGACGGCGTTTGTCGGCTTTTTGGCCGTCGGGGAAATGAATGCCTGGGCGCTGATTCTGATTCTGGCGCGGGAATTCGAGGTGACCTCGGTGCGCCTGATGGCGGCGGAAAACGGCACGGTGGTGGCGGCCAATATGTGGGGCAAGACCAAGACCGTGGCGCAGTATATCGCCATTCTGTATCTGCTGTGTGCGCTGGAGGTGACGGCCGGACAGGAGACCTGGCTCGCGGCGGCCGCGCTTCCCGCCGTGTTTTACACGGTGATCGGAATCATCGGACAGGTGTTTCTGTGGACGGCAGCTGCGCTGACGGCTGTTTCCGGCGGTGTCTATTTTTGGCAGAACCGGCATTTCTTTACCGATATGTAAGATGAGTACGCGTCCGCCGGGAGGCCGGAGCCATCCGCACTCCTGCGCGGCGGAAACGGAGGAGAGACCATGCGGCGAGATAAGCACAATTATTATTTGGATATTGCCGAGGCGGTGGCACAGCGCAGCACCTGCCTTAGACGGTGGTACGGCGCGGTCATCGTGCACCACGACGAGATTATCTCCACGGGCTATGTCGGCGCCCCCCGCGGGCGGCAGAATTGCAGCGACCTGAACTACTGCATCCGGCAGAAAATGCAGATTCCGCGCGGAGAGCGCTATGAGCTGTGCCGCAGCGTGCACGCGGAGGCCAACGCGATCATCAGCGCCTCCCGCGAAAAGATGCTCGGGGCCACGCTGTATCTGGTCGGGCTGGAGCTGCCGGAAAAGACCTATGTTGAAAACGCCAGCAGCTGCTCCATGTGCAAGCGCATGGTCATCAACGCGGGCATCGCCACCGTCATCATCCGCCGCACCGCCGACGAATATACGGTGGTGGACGTCAACGACTGGGTGGTTC